>NZ_JBDJLM010000050.1:0-36803 GCF_039673365.1 Pseudomonas sp. TWI923
CCCCGCTTCTCACACACCCGGGGGCCCCCCCCCCACCCCCGTGTCCCCGGGGGGGGGCGGGGCTGCCCCCCCCGATACTCTGCCTAAGCCGGCACAGATTCGGCTGCCGCCTCCCGCACCCACACCCGGTGCCCTTCAACAGCCTTGAAGAACTGCTCGAACACCTTCTGCTGATCCCCCAGCAGCAACCCCGCATCCTCCTTCAACCCCAATGTGTTCAACAGCAGCTTGGCGTCCACGGCCAACCCCATGGGCTTGAGGTGCTTGTAAGCCTCCAGCAGAAAGTGCCTGGCCACACCGCTGCTCTGCAGCGCCTCCAGCGAAGCCTTGCCGGCCGGCACCCACACCCCGTCGAACATGACGGACGGCATGCCCTCCATGGCGGCACCCACCGGCAACAGCTGGCCATCAATGGTCTTCACCGGCGCCGAAGTCGGCCCCAGCAACATGGGCCGGGCACTCTGCGCCTCCAGGGCCTTGACGACCTTGTCGACGCTGGCGCCGTCCACGCCATTGGCCACCAGCACGGCGACCTTGCGCCCCTTGATACCGATGTTCCCCGGGTGGTTCATCTGGCTCAAAGCCTTTGACTGCGCTGGCTTGCCGTCTTTTACCTTGACCGTCCCCGCCTTGGGCGCCGGCAGCCCGAGGTTGCCTGCCACCGCCGCTGCCAGCTTCAGATCGATGTTGGCGAGTATTTCGTTCACCTCCCGCACCCGGATCGCTTCGCGCTCCACCTTGCCCAACTCGAAGCTGTAGGCCTTGATGATGTGCTGCTGCTCGCTCGCGCTCATGCTCTGGAAGAACAGCCGTGCCTGGGAGAAGTGGTCAGCGAACGACGCGCTGCGCTGGCGGATCTTGTTCGCGTCGATGCGTTCCTGATAACTCTCGAAGCCACCTTGCTGGGCAGCGGGCGGCGTCTCTTTCGGCCAGCCACCATCGATACTGTTCGGCTCGTAGGCAGCGCGGCCCTTGTCGAGGGTCATGCGGTGCATGGCATCGCGCTGGCTGCTGTGGTTGGGCGCGATTGGCCGGTTGATCGGAATTTCGTGGAAGTTCGGTCCACCGAGGCGGCTGATCTGCGTGTCGGTGTAGGAGAACAGCCGGCCCTGCAGCAAGGGGTCATTGCTGAAATCGATGCCCGGCACGATATGCCCGGGGCAAAAGGCAACCTGCTCCACCTCGGCAAAGAAGTTGTCCGGGTTGCGATCGAGCACCATCTTGCCCAGCGGGGTCACCGGCACCAGTTCCTCGGGGATCAGCTTGGTCGGGTCGAGCAGGTCGAACTCAAATTTGTGTTCATCGGCCTCGGCAACGACCTGCACGCCCAGCTCCCATTCGGGGCAATTACCGGTCTCGATGGCCTCCCACAGGTCGCGGCGATGGTAATCGGCGTCCTTGCCGGCCAGCTTCTGTGCCTCGTCCCACAGCAGCGAATGCACGCCCTGGCGAGGCTTCCAGTGGAACTTGACGAAGCTTGCCACGCCGTCGGCATTGACCAGGCGGAAGGTGTGCACGCCAAAGCCCTCCATCATCCGCAGGCTACGCGGGATGGCGCGGTCGGACATGGCCCAGATGACCATGTGCGCCGTCTCCGGCACCAGCGAGACGAAGTCCCAGAACGTGTCATGGGCCGAGCCGCCGGTGGGTATCTCGTTGTGCGGCTCGGGCTTCACTGCATGCACGAAGTCGGGGAACTTGATCGCGTCCTGAATGAAGAACACCGGCATGTTGTTGCCGACCAGGTCGAAGTTGCCTTCGTCGGTATAGAACTTCACCGCGAACCCGCGCACATCACGCACGGTATCGCCCGAACCGCGCGGCCCCTGCACGGTGGAAAACCGCACGAACACCGGGGTGATCTTCTCCGGGTCCTGCAGGAAGCCGGCCTTGGTCAGCTCGGCATGGCAGCCATAGCTTTGAAAGTAGCCATGGGCGCCGGCGCCGCGAGCGTGGACGATACGTTCGGGGATGCGCTCATGGTCGAAGTGGGTGATCTTCTCGCGCATGATGAAGTCTTCGAGCAGCGACGGCCCGCGCGCCCCAGCCTTGAGGCTGTTCTGGTTGTCGGCGACCTTGACGCCCTGGTTGGTGCGCAGCGCCTGCCCCGTGGCATCGCTGCGAAACGCCTCCAGGCTCTGCAACTTGGCATTGGTATTGGCCCGGTCGGGAGTATCGGTGCCCGCTACCTGGCTTTCCTTCGGCTGCGGCGCTTTCTTGCTGGCCATGTTCGGCTCTCCTCATCAGTCTTCAGGCTGCCCGTACGGGCTTGTTCAACTAGTGACTGGGAGGCCTTGCCGAGCGTTCAATCAGGATTGCCGGTTGTCGCGTTATGCCCAACGGATTGGACAGATCACAAATAAATGCTAAGAACGCCTATGGGAAAAGGCTAAAATGCGCGACCCCAGCTAACCGCTGACCCAAATTCCATGCGCCCCACAAGGTTCGCTCAGTGATCGAGTTTCAAAACGTCCATAAGACCTACCGCGTCGCCGGTAGGGATATCCCGGCCCTGAACCCGACCAGCCTGACCATCGAAGATGGCCAGGTGTTCGGCCTGATCGGCCACTCCGGCGCCGGCAAAAGCACCATGCTGCGCCTGATCAACCGCCTCGAGGCCCCGAGCGGCGGCAAGATCATCGTCGACGGTGAAGACGTCACCGCCTTCGATGCCAACCAGCTGCGCCGCTTCCGCCAGCAGGTCGGGATGATCTTCCAGCACTTCAACCTGCTGGCCTCCAAGACCGTCGCCGACAACGTCGCCCTGCCGCTGGTGCTGGCAGGCGAGCTGCCCCGCGCCGCGATCGACAAGCGCGTGAGCGAGCTGCTGGCCCGCGTCGGCCTTTCGGAGCACGCCAAGAAGTACCCGGCACAGCTGTCGGGCGGGCAGAAGCAGCGCGTCGGCATTGCCCGCGCCCTGTCCACCAACCCCAAGGTCCTGCTATGCGACGAGGCCACCAGTGCCCTCGACCCGCAAACCACCGCCTCGGTGCTGCAACTGCTGGCCGAGATCAACCGCGAACTCAAGCTGACCATCGTGCTGATCACCCACGAGATGGACGTGATCCGCCGGGTCTGCGACCGCGTGGCGGTGATGGATGCCGGGCAGATCGTCGAGCACGGCCCGGTGGCCGAGGTGTTCCTGCACCCGCAGCACGCCACCACCAAGCGTTTCGTCCAGGAAGACGAGCAGGTCGACGAGAACGACCAGCGCGACGACTTCGCCCATGTGCCGGGGCGCATCGTGCGCCTGACCTTCCAGGGCGATGCCACCTATGCGCCGCTGCTGGGCACCGTGGCCCGCGAAACCGGGGTCGACTACAGCATCCTTGCCGGGCGCATCGACCGCATCAAGGACATCCCCTATGGCCAGCTGACCCTTGCCCTGATCGGCGGGGACATGGACGCGGCATTCGCCCGCTTCACTGCAGCTGACGTACATATGGAGGTACTGCGTTGATGGACGCCCTGAATTTCTTTGCCAACGTCGACTGGGCCGAAATCTGGCTGGCCACCGGCGACACCCTGATCATGCTGTTCACCTCGCTGGTGTTCACCGTGCTGCTGGGCCTGCCCCTGGGCGTGCTGCTGTTCCTGTTCGGGCCACGGCAGATGTTCGAGCACAAGCAGATCTATGCGGTGATGGCGACCATCGTCAACATCGTGCGCTCGCTGCCGTTCATCATCCTGCTGATCGTGATGATCCCCGCAACGGTGCTGATCACCGGCACCTCGCTGGGCGTCGCCGGGGCCATCCCGCCGCTGGTGGTGGGGACCACGCCATTCTTCGCACGCCTGGTGGAAACCGCGCTACGCGAAGTGGACCGCGGCATCATCGAGGCAACCCAGTCGATGGGCGCCACCACTCGCCAGATCATCTTCAAGGCGGTGCTGCCTGAAGCCATGCCGGGCATCATCGCCGCCACCACCGTCACCGCCATCACCTTGGTGTCCTACACGGCAATGGCCGGTGTGGTCGGCGCCGGCGGGCTGGGCGACCTGTCGATCCGCTTCGGCTACCAGCGTTTCCAGACCGACGTGATGATCGTCACCGTGGTGCTGCTGGTCATCCTGGTTCAAGTCCTGCAGATGATCGGCGACAAACTGGTTGTGCATTTTTCCCGTAAGTAACCCCAATGGGGTCGGCCCGGCCGACCCGTTCGGGGGCCGTCGCGGCCCTCACAAGGAGTGATCAATGAAGAAGCTGCTTGCTGTTGTCGCCGCCGTCGCGGCCTTCTCGGCCCAGGCCGAAACCCTGACCGTCGCCGCCACCCCGGTGCCGCACGCCGAGATCCTCAACTTCGTCAAACCGCAACTGGCGAAAGAGGGCGTGGAGCTGAAGGTCAAGGAATTCACCGACTACATCCAGCCGAACGTGCAGGTGGCCGAAAAGCGCCTGGACGCCAACTTCTTCCAGCACCAGCCGTACCTGGATGAGTTCAACAAGGCCAAGAAGACCAACCTGGTCAGCGTCGCCGGTGTGCACATCGAGCCGCTTGGCGTGTACTCGGCCAAGGTCAAGAAGCTCGACGAGCTGGCCTCCGGCGCCACCGTGGTCATCCCCAACGACGCCACCAACGGCGGCCGCGCCCTGCTGCTGCTGGACAAGGCCGGTGTGATCAAGCTCAAGGACAACAAGAACATCCTGTCGACCGTGAAAGACATCACCGGCAACGACAAGGGCCTGAAATTCCGTGAGCTGGAAGCGGCCACCATTCCGCGCGTGCTGACCCAGGTCGATGCGGCGCTGATCAACACCAACTACGCGCTGGAAGCCAAGCTCAACCCCGAGAAGGACGCGCTGGCCATCGAAGGCAGCGACTCGCCGTACGTGAACATCCTGGTTGCCCGCCCGGACAACAAAGACTCCGACGCCATGAAGAAACTGGCTGCGGCGCTGCACTCGCCTGAGGTGAAGCAGTTCATCACCGAGAAGTACAAGGGCGCTGTGGTTCCGGCGTTCTGATCAAAGCCTGAAACAATCGCGGGGCAAGCCCGCTCCCACGTGATAGTCGTGGGAGCGGGCTTGCCCCGCGATGTTTTCAAGCCCCGATCAATCCCGCTTGACCAACCCCGGCAACTGCGCCACCAGCTTCTGGTTATTGAACGGCGCACGAATGAACCCGCGCTGACGCCCATCCGGCCCCACGACCGCCAGGTTGCCGCTGTGATCCACGGTGTAGCCCGGCTTGCTGGTATCGGCCGGAATGAACGGAATACTCAGGCCGTTGGCCAGCTTCTGGGTATCCTCGATAGTCCCCGTTACCCCGACGAAATCCTTGTCGAAATAGCCCAGGTACTGCTTGAGCTGGTTCGGCGTGTCGCGGTTCGGGTCGACGCTCACCAGCACCACCTGCAAGCGCTCCCACGCCTCTTTCGGCAGCTCGCTCTTCACCTGGCGCAACTGGGCGAGGGTGGTCGGGCAGATGTCCGGGCAGTAGGTGTAGCCGAAGAACAGCAGCGACCACTTGCCCTTGAGCTGATCCATCGCAACGGGCTGGCCATTCTGGTCGGTCATCGACACATCCGGCACGGTGCGGCTCTGCGGCAGCAGGATGATGCCGGCGTCGATCAGTTCAGTGGGGTTCAACTGCCCCCGGTCACTGAGCACCTTGTTGACGGTCAGGCCCATGATCAGCGCGACCAGGGCAACAAGGATGAATACGGTTTTCTGGGTTCGGGTCATAGGTTCAGCAACAAGTAGTGGTCAACGAGCAGGGCGATGAACAGGGCGAACAGGTAGCCGATAGAGTACTTGAACGTGTTGATCGCCGCGTGCGGCCGGGTGCCACGGTACAACACCCAGGCCCAGTGCAGGAAGCGCAGGCCCAGCCCCAGGGCACAGGCCAGATACAGCGGCCCGCTCATGTGGATGGCGTAGGGCAGCAGGCTCACCGCCAGTAAAATCAAGGTGTACAGCAGGATATGCAAGGCCGTGTAACGCTCGCCGTGGGTCACCGGCAGCATCGGAATATCCGCTTTTTCGTACTCGCCCCTACGGTGAATGGCCAGGGCCCAGAAATGCGGTGGGGTCCAGGCGAAGATGATCAGCACCAGCAACAGCGGCTCGGCACTCACATGCCCGCTGACCGCCACCCACCCCAGCAGCGGCGGGGCCGCGCCGGCCAGGCCGCCGATCACGATGTTCTGCGGCGTGGCACGCTTGAGAAAGCCGGTGTAGAGCACCGCATAGCCCAGCAGCGAGGCCAGGGTCAGCCAAGCGGTCAGTGCATTGGTGAAGGCCAGCAGCAAGCCCATCCCCGACATCGCCAGCAGCGCGGCGAAGCACAGCGCTGGCAACGGCGCCACCCGGCCCTGGGCCAACGGGCGCTTGTGGGTGCGGGCCATCAGCGCGTCGATGCGCCGGTCCAGCACATGGTTGACCACCGCCGCGCCGCCCGCGCACAGGGCGATGCCCAGGTTGCCGAACAGCAGCACGCTCCAGGCCACGCCGGCACGGGTGGCAAGGAACATGCCCACCAGCGAGGTGATCAGCATCAGCACCACTACCTTGGGCTTGGTCAGCTCCAGATAGTCGCGCCAACCGGCGCGCTGTCGCTCAGCGCTCAGAAGCGTCGCCACGAATCGTTCCTCATGTGATGGGTGAGGCTCACGCCGGTGACCGGGGTCAGGCGCCAACCTTGGCCTACGCGCACCTTGTCGGCCACGCGGATGCGGTAGTTCACCAGCACCATGCTCAACAGCAGCAGGGCGCCGCCGGCGTTATGCGCCACCGCCACGGCCAGCGGCAGGTGCAGCAGCACGTTGCTGATGCCCAGGCTCAATTGCAGCCCCAGGGCCAGCAATACCAGGCGCGCCAGGCCGCTCAGACCATGGCGCTGGAGCTTCCAGCTGAGCAGCAGCAGCACCGCCGTCACCAGCAACGCGCCCAGGCGATGGCTGATATGGATCGCCGTGCGCGCATCGCTGTCCAACTGCCCGCCCAGGTAGTTGGGGCCGACATGCTGGGTAAGATGGAAGCCGTTGCTGAAGTCCGCCGCCGGCCACCACTGGCCGTGGCAGGTGGGCAGGTCGATACAGGCCACCGCCGCATAGTTGGCACTCACCCAACCCCCCAGGGCGATCTGGCCGATCACCACCAGCAAGGCCAGGGCAGCTATCCGGCGCAGGCTCAAAGGCAATTTGGGGAGCGGCGCAAAGGCCCGGGATAGACGCAGCGATAGCAGGAAAAGCAGGCTCAGGGTGGTGAACCCGCCGAGCAGGTGCGCGGTGACCACCTGCGGCCACAGCTTGAGCGTCACCGTCCACATGCCGAAGGCCGCCTGGGCCAGTACCACCGCCAGCAACAGCAGCGGCAGACGATAAGGCTGGCCATCGCGGGCATGCCTGCGCACGGCCTGGAAGGCGAGCAGGGCGATCACCAGCGCCAGGCTGCCGGCGAAGTAACGGTGGGTCATCTCGGCCCAGCCCTTGGCCTCTTCCACCGGGTGCTCGGGGAAGTGCAGTTCGGCGTGGGCCAACTGCGCCTCGCTCTTGGGCACGCTGATGAAGCCGTAACAACCCGGCCAGTCGGGGCAACCGAGGCCGGCGTGGGTCAGGCGGGTGTAAGCGCCGAGCAGCACCACCAACAACGCCAGCAGGGTGGCGAACACGGCAAGGCGAAATCCAGGTCTGGCCATGGCAGGCTCCTAGCCAATGTTGGACAGCTTGAGCAGGTGGCGCAGGTCGTCCAGCACCTTTTTGCCGTTGACCTTGGCGTCGTAGCGCAGCACCAGGTTGCCGTGGGGGTCGACGATCCACAGCTGCGGGCCGGGCTCGCCGACCTGTTGCTGATAGCGCTGGCTATCCAGCGGGTAGCGTTGCAGCTGTGGATATTCACGACCGAGCACCGCCTGGTAATCCGCATCGAGCGCCTGCGCGGCGGCCAGGGCATGGCTGGCGCGGCTGGCGTCGCGGCCCAGGCCCACCTGGATCTGCCGGGCCAGGTAAACCAGCTGGCGGCATTCATCGGCGCAGGCTTGCGGGGCGCTGACCAACAGCTGCCAGCGCTCGTCCTGGGCATCGATGCCAATGTCGGCGCGGCTCTGGCCATTGCCGATCATCACCCCATGGAAGCTGCGCCCCTCCGGCACCCAGAACTGCAGCTTGTACATGCTGGTGGCTAGGATCATCGGCCCCAGCACGACGAACAGGATCAACAGCAGCTGCAAGCGCCCGCGGGCCTTGCGCCCTTCAGGCACGTTCAGTGGACTCGTGGCGGCGGCCATGGCGGTTCTCCTTGTTGTGGTTGTGCCAGCCGAAATACAGGTAAAGCAGCACCAGCGTGGTGGCCAGGGCAAACCACTGCACGGCATAGCCCAGGTGCTTTTCCGGGCCCATGGCGACCACCGGCCAGCCCAGTCGGTAGCTGGCCGGCCCAGGCTCCAGGCGCAGCTCGTGGGCGAAACCTTCACGCCCGAGCAGTTGCCAGAGGCCGGCCGGGTCGACGGCAGTCAGCAAATGCGGCCACTGGCCGCCGGCGGGGTCGGGGTGCAACTGGAAAGTCTTGCCGGGCGCCACATAGACCGAGGCATCCAGCGCCAGGGGTTGATCGGAGGTGACGAACTGCACCGGCACCCGCCGATCGGGCCAGGGCAACCAGCCGCGATTGACCAGCAGCCACTGGCCGCTGGCCTGGTCGTGGAAGGCCTGCAGCAGTTCGACGCCGGCCTGGCCGTCGCGCATCTGGTTGTCCAGCAACAGGCTGTGGCGAGCGTCGAAACGGCCATAGAGGTGCACGCGGTAGAAGGCAGGGTCGGGCAACTGGGCAAGCTGGGCGGCGGCCAGTGGCGCCTCCACCTGGCGTTCGGCGTAGCTGTCCATCAGGGCGCGCTTGTCGTCGGCCCGGCCCAGTTGCCAGAAGCCAAGCGCGATCAGCCCCGGCAGCAGCGCGAGCACCACCAGGGTCGGGATCCAGCCGGGGCGAAACGGCCTCACCGTGGCCCCGCAAGGTCGAACGCTATACTTGCACTCATCACCGCATCCCCCCGGAGTCTCGTCATGCTCAAGGCCGCGATAGTCCTGATGCTGCTGGCCACCGTCGCCAGCCTGTTCAGTGGCCTGGTGTTCCTGGTCAAGGACGACGACCAGTCGACCCGGCTGCTCAAAGCCCTCACCGTGCGTGTCACCCTGGCGGCCCTGACCATCGGGCTGGTGGCCTGGGGCTTGATCAGCGGGCAGTTGGTGTCACACGCGCCGTTTTGAAATCACCTGGATCCCTGTGGGAGCGGGTTTACCGGCTAATAGGGTTTCAAATCCACCATCGCTTGCGCGGGTAAACCCGCTCCCACAGGGTCGTGTGTAGCTTGCCCTAGAGCACATACACAAAGATGAACAACCCCACCCAGACCACATCGACGAAGTGCCAGTACCAGCTGGCCGCCTCGAAGCCGAAGTGTTTCTCCGGATTGAAGTGCCCGCGCAAAATACGCACGAACATCACGATCAGGATGATCGTGCCCAAGGTCACGTGCGCACCGTGGAAACCGGTCAGCATGAAGAACGTCGCGCCATAGATCCCCGACCCCAACGTCAGCCCCAGCTTGGTATAGGCCTCGTGGTACTCGTAGGCCTGCAACGTGATGAAGCTGATACCCAGGAGAATGGTCAGCGCCATCCAGAACTTCAGCGGTCCACGGTGCCCCTTGCGCAAGGCATGGTGGGCAATGGTGATGGTGATGCTGGAGCTCACCAGCAGGATGGTGTTGATCAGCGGCAGGTGCCACGGGTCGATCACCTCTTTAGGCGGCGGGAACAGCTTCGGGTCTGGCGTGTGCAGCAGCGGCCAGGCGAATTCGAAACTGGGCCAGAGCATGTGCGCCACGCCCTTGGCCCCTTCGCCGCCCAACCACGGCCCGGCCAGCACGCGCACGTAGAACAGCGCGCCGAAGAAAGCCATGAAGAACATCACCTCGGAAAAGATGAACCAGCTCATGCCCCAGCGGAACGAGCGGTCCATCTGCGGGCTGTACAACCCGGCATGACTCTCCTTGACCACAGCGCCGAACCAGCCGAACAGCATGTACGCCAGGAACAACGCACCGACGAAGAAGATCAGCGGCCCGTGGGATTCCGGGTGGCCGGCCTTCAGGTCGTTGAACCAGGTGCCCAGGCCGAACACCGTGATGAACATGCCGATCGTGGCGATGATCGGCCACTTGCTCTGCGCCGGTACGTAGTAGTGCTCGTGGCTTGCCATGACGTATCTCCTTCCCTCAACGGGCGCCCTCGGTCGCGGCTTGGGCGACCGGGGGGTGGCGAGCGGTGATGTCGAACAAGGTGTAGGCCAAGGTCAGGTGTTTCACCGAATCCGGCAGGTCGCGGTCGACGATGAAGCGCACCGGCATCTCGATGCGTTCGCCAGGCTGCAGCACCTGCTGGGTGAAGCAGAAGCATTCGGTCTTGTGGAAATACGCCGCCGCCTCGGCCGGGGTGATGCTGGGGATGGCCTGGGCGCTCATCGGGTGCTTGGTCGGGTTGCGGGCAATGAAGATCATCTGGTTCACCGCCCCTGGGTTGACCTCGATCTGGTCGGCGCTGGAGTGGAACTCCCAGCTCATGTCGCCAGCGTTGGTCGACATGAACTGCACCCGCACCGAGCGCGTCGGGTCGCTGACCTGGCTGCCCTCGTACTGCCCGCCGGTCTTGCCGTTGATGCCGAAGGCCTTGCACATCACGTCATAGATCGGCACCAGGGCAAAGCCGAAGGCGAACATCACCACGGTCAGCATGACCAGGCGGGTAACCAGGCGGCGCAGCGACAGGCCGTCCATGGGCGCGCTCCTACTTCACTTCCGGCGGAGTCTGGAAGGTGTGGTAGGGCGCCGGCGACGGTATCGACCACTCCAGCCCCTCGGCACCGTCCCACGGTTTGGCCGGCGCCGGCGCGCCGCCACGGATGCACTTGATGACGATGAACAGGAAGAAGATCTGCGTGGCGCCGAACATGAACGCGCCGATCGACGAGACCATGTTGAAGTCGGCGAACTGCAGGTTGTAGTCGGGGATCCGCCGGGGCATGCCGGCCAGGCCGACGAAATGCATGGGGAAGAAGGCCATGTTCATGCCGATGAACGACAGCCAGAAGTGCAACTTGCCCAAGGTCTCGTCGTACATGTGCCCAGTCCACTTCGGCAGCCAGTAATAGGCCGAGGCAAAGATCCCGAAGATCGCCCCGGGCACCAGCACGTAGTGGAAGTGCGCCACCACGAAGTAGGTGTCGTGGTACTGGAAGTCCGCCGGTGCGATGGCCAGCATCAGCCCGGAGAACCCGCCGATGGTGAACAGGATGACGAAGGCGATGGCGAACAGCATCGGCGTCTCGAAGGTCAGCGAGCCTTCCCACATGGTGCTGACCCAGTTGAACACCTTCACCCCGGTGGGCACGGCGATCAGCATGGTCGCGTACATGAAGAACAGCTCGCCCACCACCGGGATGCCGACCACGAACATATGGTGGGCCCAGACGATGAACGACAGGAAGGCGATCGCCCCGGTGGCGTAGACCATCGAGGTGTAGCCGAACAGCGGCTTGCGCGAGAACGCCGGGATGATCGAGCTGACCGCGCCGAACGCCGGCAGGATCATGATGTACACCTCGGGGTGGCCGAAGAACCAGAACACGTGCTGGAACAGCACCGGGTCGCCGCCACCGGCGGCGCTGAAGAAGCTGGTGCCGAAGTGGATGTCCATCAGCATCATGGTCACCACGCCGGCCAGCACCGGCATCACCGCGATCAGCAGGAAGGCGGTGATCAGCCAGGTCCAGACGAACAGCGGCATCTTCATCAAGGTCATGCCCGGGGCACGCAGGTTGAGGATGGTGGCGATCACGTTGATCGCGCCCATGATCGAGCTGATGCCCATCAGGTGGATGGCGAAGATGAAGAAGGTCACGCTGGCCGGGGCATAGGTGGTTGAAAGCGGGGCGTAGAAGGTCCAGCCGAAATTCGGCCCGCCGCCAGGGCTGAACAGGGTCGAGACCAGCAGCAGGAAGGCCGCCGGCAGCAGCCAGAAGCTGAAGTTGTTCATCCGCGGCAGGGCCATGTCGGGCGCGCCGATCATCAGCGGGATCATCCAGTTGGCCAGGCCCACGAAGGCCGGCATCACCGCGCCGAACACCATGATCAGCCCGTGCATGGTGGTCATCTGGTTGAAGAAGGCCGGCTCGACGATCTGCAGGCCGGGCTGGAACAGCTCGGCGCGGATCACCATGGCGAACGAGCCGCCGAGCAGGAACATGGTGAAGGCGAACCACAGGTACATCGTGCCGATGTCCTTGTGGTTGGTGGTCAGCACCCAGCGCATCAGGCCCTTGGCCGGGCCGTGGGCGTGGTCATGGCCGTGGGCGTGGTCGTCGATCACTGCACTCATGTCCTGTCTCCTGCAATCCACTGACTGCCGCGGGTAACCCGGCTCATTGCGCTTCGGCCTGCTTGAGCGCCAGCACGTCCTTCGGCGTGACCATGTCGCCCTTGTTGTTGCCCCAGGCGTTGCGCTCGTAGGTGACCACGGCGGCGATATCGACTTCCGAGAGTTGCTTGCCGAACGCCGCCATGGCGGTGCCGGGCTTGCCGTGGAAGACGATGCTCAGGTGGCCTTCCTTCGGCCCGGTGGCGATTTTCGAGCCTTTGAGCGCCGGGAACATCGGCGGCAGGCCCTGGCCCTCGGCCTGGTGACAGGCCACGCAGGTGGTGTGGTAGACCTTGTCGCCGCGCGCCACCAGTTCTTCGAGGGTCCATTCCTTGCTGGTCAGCTCCTTGAGCTTGGCCGCCTCGGCCTTGCGCTCACCGAGCCAGGTGTCGTAGTCGGCCTTGGATTTCACCTCGACCACCACCGGCATGAAGCCGTGGTCCTTGCCGCACAGTTCGGTGCACTGGCCGCGGTAGATGCCGGGCTTCTCGATACGCGTCCAGGCCTCGTTGACGAACCCGGGGATGGCGTCGCGCTTGACCGCGAAGGCCGGCACCCACCAAGAGTGGATGACATCGGCGGCAGTCACCAGGAAACGCACCTTGGCCCCCACCGGCAGCACCAGCGGCTGGTCGACTTCGAGCAGGTAATGCTCGTCCTTGGGCGCCTTGTTGTGGATCTGGTCGGCGGGGGTGGCCAGGTTGCTGAAGAACTCGACGTCCTGGCCCAGGTACTTGTAGTGCCACTTCCACTGGTAGCCGGTGACCTGGATATCGATGTCCGAGTCGGTGGCGTCGTAGATGTCGATCAAGGTCTTGGTGGCCGGGATGGCCATGGCCACCAGGATAAGGAAGGGGACGACCGTCCAGAGGATTTCCACCCAGGTGTGCTCGTGGAAATGCGCAGGCTGCTGGCCGGTAGAGCGGCGGTGGATGACCATCGACCAGAACATCGCGCCGAACACCACGATGCCGATGATTACGCAGATCCAGAAGATGGTCATGTGCAGGTCGAAAACGGCGTGGGAGACCTCCGTCGCCCCGGGCGCCATGTTCACGGTCCATGCAGCCTGTGCCTGACCAAACACCGACCACAGCAGGAGGCCCATCCAGACATGTGGATGTCGCATCATTGCGGGTTCCCCTTATCGTTCTTGTAGTCCCGGAGGCGTGGACAACCTGCTACGACAAAGAAGGGTACGGCGGCCAAGACTGCTGACTTCGACGACCGAGCCCCCTGCTAAAGGCAGTCGGGCCTCATCAACGAATCACGTTTCATCGGGAGTATAGACAGCGACCAATGGCGCGCAATGAACAGCATCAAATGACTTTCAGCAAACCAAACGTTTGCGCTGAAAGCCGCATGGATGCTGGGCTGGGGCACAATGATGGCATATTGATATAGCCAATTTCCTACACGTGTCTCAGTGATATAACAAATACGTCTTAGCCAATCTCTTAAGCGAGCTAACTTAGTGTCTTCCGTTTGTAACGCCTTGTCCCTGGAGTTGTCATGAACATCGCTGCTGTACGCGAGCAGATTGAAAATGCCCATCAACATGAGAGCCGCACAGGCCAGCTGAAAACCCGTCTCGAGCAGCAATTGCCGCACTTGCATCCTTCGATCCAACTACCCGAGCAGGATGCCCAGGGTACCCTGGCGCGCTTCGTCGGCGCCTATATCAACGAAGTGCCGGAACTGCTCGAGGCCGCGCACAGCGTGGCCCGCGAGGCCGGCATCGAGTCGCAGATCAAACCGGTGCTGAAAATCGCCGAAGCCTACTTCCTGCAGCCACCCAGCGTAATGGCCGGGCATGTCGGCCTCGACTGCCTGCTGGACGAGGCCTACCTGGCGCATCGTCTGGTGGAGGAGGTCAACGACCTGTATATCCGCCATTTCCAGCAACCGCTGATTCCGGTGGATACCACGGTGGCCAACGTGATCGCCCATCAACTGATTGGCGAGACGTTTGCCAATCAGCTGGATGAGGTGGTGCACCACTCGGTGGATGAAATGCTCAACGATGAGAGCTTTGCCGTGGAATCGGTGGAGCGCTATCGCGACAAGCTTTCGAGCCCTGAGACCGGTGAGGCATGGAAGCGCTGGCCGTGCCTGTCGCGCCAGCTGGGCGTGGAGCTGGGCCAGTCGGCCTGAGTTCGATTCAATATCGCCGGGGCTGCCACGCAGCCCTTTCGCGGCACAAGGCCGCTCCTACAGGAGATCGCATTCCCTTGTAGGAGCGGCCTTGTGTCGCGATAGGGCCGCAAAGCGGCCCCAGCAATCTTAAAGCCTAAACCCCGACTCCAGCCGTAGTCCGCAACCGTCCCTCGACCCGCCGCTTCAACCGCCTTTGCTCCAACACCAGCCGCGTCCCCTTGGCCGCACTGCTGCGCCCCCAATCCTCCAGCAGTTCCAGGCAGGAATGATCGATGTAGCTCAGGTTGCCCAACGGCACATGCAACGTGGTCCCTTCCGGCACCGTGCCCAGCACCTGGGTCAGCGCCGGCACCTTGAGAAAGGTCGCCGCCCCGCTCAGGCGCAGCTCCATGTGCCCCGGCTTGGCCAGTGTCACCAGGTTGATCTTCAGCCGCGCCGCCTTCAGCGCCAGCTTCAGCAGGGTGAGCGCAAAGCCCAGCAGCACACCGGTAAGCAGGTCGGTGAAAACGATCGCCAGTGCCGTCGCGGCATACGTGAACATCGGCATCCGCCCATAACGGCTCAACCCTCGGAACGCCTTGAAATCCACCAGCTTCACGCCGGTGTACACCAGCACGCCCGCCAGGCTGGCCACCGGGATCTGCTGCAGCACGCTGCTCAAGGCGACGACGAATGCCAGCAACCACAGCCCATGCAGGATCGCCGAAGCGCGGGTTTGCGCGCCGGCCTGCACGTTGGCCGAACTGCGCACTATCACCCCGGTCATCGGCAGCGCACCGAGCACACCGCAGAGCATGTTGCCGACCCCTTGCGCCGACAGTTCACGGTCGAAGTCCGAGCGCTGACCACTGTGCATGCGGTCCACCGCCGCGGCCGACAGCAGCGTTTCGGCACTGGCGATGAAGGCCAGGGCGAAGGCCGCCACCAGCAGGGTAGGGTCGGCCAACTTGAGCAGGTCGTCCGGGCGCAGCCAGTCGATGGCCTCGGACAGGTCCGCCGGTACCTGAACCCGGTTGACCGGCAGCGCCAGCCACAGGCTGATGGCGGTCATCGCCGCCACCCCCAGCAATGCGCCGGGGATGAAGCGCAGGCGTTGCGGGCGCAAGCGTTCCCAGCCCCACATGACGGCGATGGTGCCCAGGCCCAGCGCGCCGGCCTGCCAGCCATTGCCTGCGCTTTCCAGCGGCAGCGCCGCAGCCAGCGTGGCCGGGAAGCCCAGCAGGTTATCCACACCCGACGGCTGTGGCGCTGCGTCGAACATCACATGCACCTGGGACAGCACAATCAGCACGCCGATACCGGCGAGCATGCCGTACACCACCGCCGGCGCCGTGACGCGGAACCAGCAGCCCAGGCGCAAACGCCCGGCCAGCAGCTGCAGCAGGCCGGCCAGCAACAGGATCGGCCCCAGCATGGCCACGCCATGTTGGCGCACCAGCTCGAACACCAACACCGCCAGGCCGGCGGCGGGCCCGCTGACCTGCAGCGGTGAGCCGGCGATGAAGCCAACCACGATGCCGCCGATGATCCCGGTGATCAGGCCCTTGGACGGCGGCAAGCCAGAGGCGATGGCAATACCCATGCACAGCGGCAGGGCCACCAGGAACACCACCACCGAGGCCAGCAACTCACGCGGCAATGCCGCTTTGATCTGTGTCTTGTTCACCATGACGCTCCTTTATCGATTCACGGCCATTCCTCTGGCCGCGAGCACTGGGGACCCCGAATCGCGCGCAGGCGCGGGCCGCCAGCGGGTTTGCCGGCAGGGCGTTCGGGGGAATTCAAGGCAGGCGAAGGCCGCGCCGCACCTGTGGGGTGCAGCCGGCTATCAAGGTTTGTTCAGCGTGGTCGGGTCGCTTAGTAGCGGCCTCTCGGAGTGGCGCTCGGGATCGGCTGGCCTGCGATCAGCGGCAGGAAACTGTCGCTGGCGGCATCGTAGGCTTCGATCTGGCTGGTCTCGATGTCGTACAGCCAGCCATGGATGTGCAACTGGCCAGCAGCCAGGCGCGAGGCCACCGATGGGTGGGTGCGCAGGTGGTGCAGCTGGGCGATGACGTTTTCCTTGGTCACCAGTTGCATGCTTTCGTGCGGGGTTTCGCAGGAGCAGTTGTCTTCGACCACGGTACGCGCCACCTCGGCATGGCGCAGCCAGGCCGCGACAGTCGGCATCTTGTCCAGCGAGTGCGGGTTGAGCACCGCACGCATGGCGCCGCAGTCGGAGTGGCCGCAGACGATGATGTGATGCACGCCCAACGCCAGCACCGCGTATTCGATGGCACTGGAAACACCACCGTTCATCTGCCCATACGGCGGCACCACGTTGCCGACGTTACGGGTGACGAACAGGTCGCCAGGCGAACTCTGGGTGATCAGCTCGGGGACGATGCGCGAGTCGGCGCAGGTGATGAACATGGCGCGGGGTTTCTGCGCGGTGGCCAGCTTCTTGAACAGCTCTTGCTGCTCGGGGAAGACCTCGGTGTGGAACCGCAGGAAGCCGTCGACGATATGCTTGAGGGCGGCATCGGCGCTTTCGGCGGGTGCGGCCGGGACAACCTTGGATGGGTCCTTGACGGGCATGATTCATCCTCTTGACGGTTTGAAGGTAAGTTCCATGTTACCGGGGAAAGATTATGGCTATGCGGGGATTAGATGACGCGCACAGACAATAGATCACAGTCGGGGTGGACTGAGGGCCTACGCTAGCGGAGAAAACTTAACTGAAACTTAATTTGGACAGCTCTAGAACGGGCGTTTCAGAGGTTTTAGGCGGGATCTGGATAATAGCAAAAAAGCATCAGATGCCAATACCCTCTATTGATTTTGATGCCTAGCATTAGCGACGCTGGGGGTAGCTTTGCAGGGAATGACGCCTACCGTGTGGCAGCAGCTGTCTTACTGTAGGAGCGGCCTTGCGCCGCGAAAGGGCTGCAGAGCAGCCCCGGCGATTTCTGCTTTCACGCGAAAATCCTGGGGCCGCGCTGCGGCCCTTTCGCGGCACAAGGCCGCTCCTACAGTGGCCGTGCAAACCCATTTGTAGCCCCGGCCTTACCGGCGTTCGCAGCTAAAGCCGCTCCCACAGATGCATTCAGAACAACGCCATCTGCCCGCCTGGAGGGCAGAACGCGCTGCAATCCAGCGCCAACTCCTCCCGCCCTTCGAACCCCAGGCGCCTGGCCGCCTTGCGAAACCGTTGCGCCAGCAGTTCGGCGAACACCCCTTCACCCCGCATGCGCGCGCCAAACCGGCTGTCGTACAGCTCGCCTCCCCGGCTCTGGCGGATCAGGCTCAGCACGTGATCGGCGCGTTGCGGGTAGTGATCGCGCAGCCACTGCTCGAACAGCGGCGCCACCTCCAGCGGCAGGCGCAGCATCATGTACGCCGCGCTCTGGGCGCCGGCTTCCTTTGCCGCCTCCAGCAGGCGCTCCAGCTCACTGTCGTTGATCATCGGGATCATCGGCGAACACAGCACGCCCACCGGCACTCCAGCCTCGCGCAACACCCGAATCGCACGCAAACGCGCTTTCGGCGCGGCGGCACGGGGCTCCAGCGTGCGCTTGAGCTCATCGTCGAGGGTGGTGAGGCTGATCATCACGCGGGCCAGGCGCTGGCTTGCCAGCTCGCTCAGCAGGTCGAGGTCACGCAGCACCAGCGAGCCTTTGGTGACGATGGTCACCGGGTGGCGGTAGCGCAGCAGCACCTCCAGCAGCCGCCGTGTGAGTTGCTGCTCGCGTTCGATGGGCTGGTAGGGGTCGGTGTTGGAGCCCAGGTTGATCGGCGCGCAGACGTAGCCCGGTTTGCTCAGTTGCTGTTCGAGCACCTCGGCGGCGTTGGTCTTGGCGATCAGCTTGGTTTCGAAGTCCAGGCCGGGGGAGAGGTCCCAGTAGGCGTGGCTGGGGCGGGCGTAGCAGTAGATGCAGCCGTGCTCGCAGCCGCGGTAGGGGTTGATGGAGCGGTCGAAGGGCAGGTCGGGGGAGGTGTTGCGGGCGATGATGGTCTTGGCCAGCTCGATCCGCACCTCGGTGCCCTGGGTGAGCGGGACTTCCTGGTACCAGCCGTCGTCCTCGGCCACCGAGTGGTTGGGGGCGAAGCGGTTGTGGGGGTTGGCGGTGGTGCCGCGGCCACGGAGGGGGGTTGGCTTCATGATGAAAAACCCGGATTACTGTATGCGTATACAGTAATCCGGGTTTTCCTTGAGCACCAGTGCCGTCAGGCGGATTGCAAAGGGCTGCTGCGCAGCCCATCGCTGGCAAGCCAGCTCCCACAGGGTATCGCTGCCTCCTGTGGGAGCTGGCTTGCCAGCGATGGGTCGCGAAGCGACCCCGACCTCACTCGGGCTTCTTCAGCTTCGGATTGGGGAAGAACTGCACCGTCTGCACCTGTACTTTCACCGGCGCCGCCTTCGGCGCCAGCTGGTTGACCCGGGTGCCGAGTTCCTTGGGCACCGACAGCCCCTGCTCATTCAAGGTATCGGTGAACCCGCAGGCCATGCACTCGCGGTGCGGCACGTCGTCTTCGCTCCACATCATCAGCTTGTCCATCTCGCTGCACGCCGGGCACACGGCCCCGGCGATAAAGCGTCGCTTGGTCTTGCTCACGGCTACCTCACTCATGCCGCTGCGTCCTCGCTCAGGCCGCAGTGGCGCAGCAATGCGTTGATGGAAGGCTCACGGCCACGGAAGTCGACGAACAGCACCATCGGCTCGCAGGAACCGCCCCGCGCCAGGATCGCCTCGCGGAACGCGCGGCCGGTCTCGGCATTGAGCACGCCTTCTTCTTCAAAGCGCGAGAAGGCGTCGGCCGACAGCACTTCGGCCCACTTGTAGCTGTAGTAACCCGCCGCATAACCGCCAGCGAAAATGTGCGCGAAGCTGTTGGGGAAACGGTTGTACGCTGGCGGGCGCATCACCGTGACTTCGTCGCGTACGCCCTCGAGCACTTGCAGCACGCTGCGGCCGTCACCGTGGGTGGCGTGCAGCTCGAAGTCGAACAGCGAGAACTCCAGCTGGCGCACCATCATCATGCCGGACTGGAAGTTCTTCGCCGCCAGCATCTTGTCCAGCAGGTCCTGGGGCAGTGGCTCGCCGGTTTCGTAATGGCCAGAGATCAGCGCCAGGCCTTCCGGCTCCCAGCACCAGTTCTCCATGAACTGGCTCGGCAGCTCCACCGCGTCCCAGGCCACGCCGTTGATGCCGGACACACCGGCATGCTCGATGCGGGTCAGCAGGTGGTGCAGGCCGTGGCCGAACTCGTGGAACAGAGTGGTGACTTCATCGTGGGTCAGCAGCGCAGGCTTGCCGGGCGCGGCCGGGGTGAAGTTGCACACCAGGTTGGCCACCGGGCTCTGCAGGCTGCCGGCCGCGGTGCGGCGACGGTCGCGGGCGCCGTCCATCCAGGCACCGCCGCGCTTGTTGGCGCGGGCGTAGAGGTCGAAGAAGAAGCGGCCCACGTGCTGGCCGTTTTCCTTGATCTCGAACAGGCGCACATCCGGGTGCCAGGCGTCGAAGCCTTTGAGCTCGGCGATTTCGATGCCGTACAGGCGCTGGACGATGGCGAACAGGCCGGTCAGCACCTTGTCGATCGGGAAGTAGGCGCGCAGGGCTTCCTGGGACACGCTGTAGCGCTGCTCGCGCAGCTTCTCGCCGAAATAACCGGCATCCCAGCTGGCCAGCTCCGGCGTGCCCTGCTCGGCGGCGTAGGCCTTGAGCTGCTCCAGGTCCTGGGCGGCGAACGGCTTGGAACGCTTGGCCAGGTCACGCAGGAAGCCCAGCACCTGGTCGCTGGACTCGGCCATCTTGGTGGCCAGGCTCAGCTCGGCGAAGTTCGGGTAACCCAGCAGTTTGGCCAGTTCCTGGCGCAGGTCGAGGATCTGCTCCATCACCGGGCCGTTGTCGAACTGGCCGGCATTCGGGCCCTGGTCGGAGGCGCGGGTGCAGTAGGCGGCGTACAGCTCTTCGCGCAGGGCGCGATCGCTGGCGTAGGTCATCACCGCGTAGTAGCTGGGGAATTCGAGGGTGATCAGCCAGCCGTCGAGGCCTTTGGCCTGGGCGGCGGCAGCCATCTGCGCCTTGGCCGAGTCGGTCAGGCCGGCCAGCGCGGCTTCGTCGGTGACGTGCTTGGTCCAGGCCTGGGTGGCATCGAGCAGCTGGTTGGAGAAGCGGCTGCCCAGCTCGCTGAGCGTGCTCTGCACTTCGGCGTAGCGCTGCTGCTGGTCGGCCGGCAGGTCGATGCCCGACAGGCGGAAATCGCGCAGGGCGTGTTCGATGATGGTCTTCTGCGCCACATCGAAGCTCGCAGCCTCAGGGCTGTTGGCCAGGGCTTGATAGGCGTCGAACAGGGCGCGGTTCTGGCCCAGTTCGGTGGAATAGGCGCTCAGGGCCGGCAGGCAGGACTCGTAGGCCTCGCGCAGCTCCTGGCTGTTGCACACCGCATTGAGGTGGCTGACCGGGCTCCAGGCGGCGCCCAGGCGATCGTTAAGTTCGTCCATGGCCAGCACCAGGCCGGCCCAGCTCGGGTTGTTGCCCTGCTTCTCGAGGATGTCGGCGATGGCCTTGCGGTTGTCGGCGAGGATCTGCTCGATCGCCGGCAGCACATGCTCGGCGCGGATGGCCGAGAAGGGCGGCAGATCGTGGGACTGCAGCAGCGGGTTGTTCGCACTCACGGTTCGGGTACCTTGGCAGGAGAAACACGGGACCATCTTAATTACAATCGACGCCGACCGCAGCAGGCAGCCTGCCTATCGGCATTGCAGAGGAACACTATCATGGCCCTCCGGACCTTCCAGGAACACACGCCGAAAGTGGCAGCACGGGTCTTCGTCGACCGTTCGGCGGTGGTCATCGGCGACGTCGAGATCGGTGACGACAGCTCGATCTGGCCACTGACGGTGGTGCGCGGCGACATGCACCGCATCCGCATCGGCGCGCGCACCAGCGTGCAGGATGGCAGCGTGCTGCACATCACCCACGCCGGGCCCTTCAACCCGGATGGTTTCCCGTTGATCATCGGCGACGAGGTGACCATCGGTCACAAAGTCATGCTGCATGGCTGTACCCTGGGCAACCGCATCCTGGTGGGCATGGGCAGCACAATCATGGATGGCGCCATCGTCGAGGACGAGGTGATCATCGGTGCCGGCAGCCTGGTACCGCCGGGCAAGCGCCTGGCCAGCGGGTACCTGTACATGGGCAGCCCAGTGAAACAGGTGCGCCTGCTGAGCGAACAGGAACACGCGTTCTTCGCCTACAGCGCCGGCAACTACGTCAAGCTCAAGGACCAGCACCTGGCCGAAGGCTACGACCAGTAAACCCAGTTTCTGCCCGTGGGAGCGGGCTTGCCCCGCGATTGCGTTGGCCCAGTCAGCAGAGGTTGGTACTGCTGCCGCCATCGCGGGGCAAGCCCGCTCCCACGAAACACCTTTCAGGCACCGAGAAAACCATGCACCAGCAGAACATCCTCTTCGACCTCGACGGCACCCTGACCGACCCGCGCCTGGGCATCACCCGCTCGATCCAGTACGCCCTGGCCAAACTGGGCATCGACGAGCCGGACCTTGCCCGCCTCGAACACTTCATTGGCCCGCCCCTGCTGCAGGCGTTCATGCAGTTCTACCACTTCGACGAAGCCAAGGCCTGGGACGCGGTGAACTTCTACCGCGAGCGCTTCAAGGTGACCGGGTTGTACGAAAACCTGGTGTTCGACGGCGTGCCGGAGCTGCTGCAGGCGCTCAACGACCAAGGCCGTACGCTGTATATCGCCACCTCCAAACCGTGGGAGTTTGCCCGCGAAATAGCCCGCCATTTCGCCTTCGACAGGCACTTCAAGGTGATCTACGGCAGCGAGCTGGATGGCACCCGGACCAACAAGGTCGAGCTGATCCGTCACCTGTTGGACGAGGAAGGGCTGGACCCGGCGCAGACCTTGATGATCGGTGACCGCAAGCATGACCTTATCGGCGCGCGCAGCAATGGCTTGCAGACGGTGGCGGTGGGGTATGGCTTTGGTAGCCGCGAGGAACTGGAAGCCGAAGCGCCGGCGTTCCATTTCGAGACCCTGGCCGAGATGCACCAGGCGTTTCTCTGCTGAAGCCCTGGGGCCGCTTTGCGGCCCCTGCGTTTCAAGCATTCGCCATCAACCTTGCAAGCGCCGCCTTGCGCGCTTCGATCGGCAATCGCCCCAGCGCCTCAACTCGCTGATAGAAAGCCAGCCAATCCCCACCAACCTCCTTGAACAGCTGCGAAAACGCCGGAACCCATTGGTCATAAAGGCCAAACGGCAACAACTTCGCATTGTTCATCGGCGCAAAGATCCAGGCATCGAAGCGCCGATCCCCGGCCCAGTCCCGATCCCGCACCTCACGGTACTCGCGCCGCAATCGCTCGAACTCCGCCTGCTTGGCCACTCGCTTGCCCGCTTCATCCAGCGGCCCGGCATAGATCGCCTGCAAGCGCTCACGGCTGGCCAACACCAGGCGAATGAAGGCATCGCGTTGCCCGGCGCCACGCTCTTCAACCGCTGCCAGCCCACGCGCCGCGCGCCATTGCCGGGTGCCTTCCTGCTCGACGAAGGAGGCGAACGACTCGTTGAACTCGGTATCGTCCTGCACATAGAAGCGCTGGTGCGCCAGCTCATGGAAGATCACCGTGGCCAGGCGCTCGCCGCCCCAACCGACCATGCTGGAAAGGATCGGGTCGTCGAACCAGCCCAGCGTCGAATACGCTTCCACACCCCCGACATAGACATCCAGCCCTTGCTCGCGCATCAACGCCGCCGCCCCGCGGGCCGCACCCTGCTGGTAATAGCCGCGATAGGCCACACAACCGGCGACAGGGAAGCAATGGGTGACTGGCTGCAGCGACAGCTCGGGGGTGGCGAACACATTCCACACCACGTAGGGCCGGCCCAGCTCGGCATACACCCGGTAACTGCCGTTGTCCGGCAGCTTCAGCTGCTCGCTGGCAAACACCCGGGCCTGCTGGGCGAACTGCAGGCGCTGGCGCAGCTCCGGGCGAGTGGCCGGGTCGTCGATCACCTGCGCCACGGGCTGGCGCGCCCGCAACAGCTGCCATTGCCCCTCGGCCAACTGGCCGTAGTAACCCAAGCTGGAACAACCGCTCAGCAGGACGCCGAGCGCGGCGGGAACCAAGCGGGTGAAAACGCGGTCCAGACCCCGACGGCTGCAGCGCGTGAAAAGAAAAAGTCCAAACATCGAGGCTGTCTATCTCGCTCGTCGGCCGAATGCGACCAAGACTATCTTGCCAAGGGGGAGCTTCGCCATGCGTACTCGGTTTGCCGTGGGCACACTCATGCTGCTGTCCGGCTGCGCCACTTTGCCCGACCCGGACCCGAACCAGGCCTGGATCGACCTGGCCCCGCACGACAACGCCTCGCTGCATGCCGTGCAGGTGGATGAGCGGGCCTGGGCCGACAACCGCTATTTCGAGGTACAGCCCGGCAATCACGAGCTGACCGTGCGCTACCAGTTCGCCGTGACACCGAGCAATATCGGCCCGGTGGACGAGCCGCTGTGGCGCGACTGCCAGCTGAATCTCACCTACAAGGACTTCACCGCTGGCCAGCGCTACCAGATGCAGGCCGGCAGCATTGGTTTTCGCCCCTGGATCAAGCTGTATGACCAGCAGCAGAACTTGATCGGCCAGGGTGAACCGGCAGGCTGCCAGCGCACCTGAAGGCCGCGAACGGCGCTATGCTTATGGCCTGTGAATCGCGAGCGGGAGTTTCGCCATGCGCCAGCCCATGATGCTGTTCGCCATCAGCGCACTGGGGGCTTGCGCCAGCCCCTTGCCGCCAGTCGACCCAGGCAAGGCCTGGATCGACATGTACACCGTCACCCCTGGCCGTACCCTCATGGCCGACCGCCTGGACGGCAAGCGGCTCGAGGATGGCCGCTACTTCCAGGTGACGCCGGGCAAGCATGAGCTGGTGGTGCGCTTCGACTTCGAGGTGTATTCCGGCGGCTTCAGTACCGACCCTACCGAGCGCACCTGCTACCTCACCGTGCGCTACGACGACTTCAAGGCCGGCGAACGTTACCGTCTGGAGGCGCGGGCGCCAGTGATGCAGCCGCAGGTGCTGCTGTACGACGCCAACCGCAAGGTGGTGGTGAATGAGCCGAGCATTGTGTTCTTTATACCCTCGGGCTGTGTTGGAGCGGCTTTGTGTCGCGAACGGGCTGCGCAGCAGCCCCGGCGATTTCTGTTTGATGCTGAAAACCTGGGGCCGCTACGCGCCCCTATCGCGACACAAGGCCGCTCCTACAGAAGTAGAGGCCGGCCTTACCGATCATTCTTCTGGTAAATGATCTTTTTGGTGCCACCCTCGCAACTCCCCACGACCATGCTCTGATCATGGACTTCGCTGTTCGGCACGATCTCCAGCGTGTAGGAGGTCACCCCGCGCGCCTGGATCTTCGCCTCGATCTCGGCCTTGAGTTCCTCGCACGGCTTGACTGCGGCCAGTGCACCCGTGGCCATCAGGGAGGCCAGCATGGCAATTGCTACGCGGATCATGGAACCACTCCTAAAAGGGCAGGTGGGCTGCCGATGCTGGTTAGACTACCGCAAACCGCCGCCGTTGCGCCGGCCTAGGTCAGCAAGGTCGCATCCAGGCTGATCGTCGCGTTCAGCACCTTGGACACCGGGCAACCGGCCTTGGCCTTGTTGGCGATCTCCTGGAACTGCGCCTCGCTGGCGCCCGGCACTTTCGCCTTGAGCGTCAGGTGCACCGCCGTGATTGCGAAACCGTCGGCCTGCTTGTCCAGGCTCACTTCGGCAAAGGTGTCGATGCGCTCCGGGGTCAGGCCAGCCTCGCCCAGCATCATCGACAGGGCCATGGAGAAACACCCGGCATGGGCAGCGCCGATCAGCTCTTCAGGGTTGGTCCCCGGGGTCCCCTCGAAGCGGGTGTTGAAGCCGTAGGGGTTCTGCTTGAGCGCGCCGCTCTCGGTGGACAACAGGCCATGGCCATCCTTCAGGCCACCTTGCCAGATCGCCGATGCTGTCTTCTTCATGTTGCCTCCTGGTCACAGGGTTGGATGCTTATGGTTGTGAGGCCCCTGCCCACGCCAAGTTCAGATCAATCCGCCGGCAGGCATTGAATCCTTCGAATGTGCCCATACAGAGTCTGCAAGGCCTTTGGCCAACCACTCTGCTGCGGAGGCTTTCGATGACGCACCTGCGAGACCTGAAGTATTCCACCCTCGACCTGGTGCCCGTGCGCGCCGACGGCGGCCCGGCGCAAGCGCTGCGCAACTCGCTGGACCTGGCGCAACACGCCGAACGCTTTGGTTATCACCGCTTCTGGGTGGCCGAGCACCACAACATGGATGGCATCGCCAGCTCGGCCACCGCCGTGCTGATCGGTTACCTGGCCGGTGGCACCTCGACCATTCGCGTCGGCTCTGGCGGGGTGATGCTGCCCAACCACGCACCGCTGGTGGTCGCCGAACAGTTCGGCACCCTCGCCAGCCTGTACCCGGGCCGCATCGACCTGGGCCTCGGCCGCGCCCCCGGCTCCGACCAAATGACCGCCCGCGCCTTGCGCCGCGAGCGTTCCGGCAGCGCCGACGATTTCCCGGATGACGTCGAGGAGCTGTCGCGCTACCTCGGCCCACGCACCGACGACCAGAAGGTCATCGCCGTGCCCGGCCACGACACCGAGGTGCCGATGTGGCTACTGGGTTCCAGCCTGTTCAGCGCCCAGCTGGCCGGCATGCGCGGCATGCCGTACGCCTTCGCCTCGCACTTCGCGCCGCGCTACATGCACGAGGCCATCCGTATCTACCGCGACCACTTCAAGCCTTCCACCACACTGGACAAGCCCTACGTGATGCTCGGGGTACCGATGGTGGTGGCCGAAACCGACGAGAAGGCCGAATACCTGGCCACCTCGGTGTACCAGCGCATCCTGGCGTTGATCCGTGGCCAGAGCCTGATGCAGCGCCCGCCCGTCGAGAGCATGAACGGCCTGTGGCTGCCCCACGAGCGCGACGCGGTGAGCAGCTTCCTGGGCCTGGCAATGATCGGCAGCCCGCAGAAGGTGCGGGCCAAGGTGGAGGTACTGCTGGAACAGACCGGGGCGGATGAGCTGATCTTTACCAGTGACCTGTATGAGCATGCGGACCGGATCCGGTCCTATGAATTGATGGCGCAGGCCCTCAAGACCGAATGAACTGCTTCGCGGGTAAACCCGCTCCCACAGGTGCTCCACTGACTTTGGTATCAGTGGAACACCTGTGGGAGCGGGTTTACCCGCGAAAAACGCTCGGCATCAGCCGCGTCGGTAGACAATCTCTTTGGCGCCACCCTCACAGGTACCCACCACCTTGCCCGCCGGGTCGCCCTTCTTGACGATCTCCAGCGAATAGCCCTTCACGCCCTTGGCATCCAGCTTCGCGGCGATCTCGGCCTTGAGCTCTTCGCACGGTTTGCCCGCCGCCATCGCACCGCCGGCCAGCATCATCAGGCCTACTGCCACAATCAACTTCTTCATCTATCGCGTTCCTTGTACAGATCAAAGTCGAAAAGGGCGCAGCCTGTGCGCCCTGCAAACCTATTACCGCATCATGCCGGGCAAAGCCAGCCCGGCTGCCGGTCAGCTGTTGGCGATGCGGAAGCCCACCTTCAGCGTCACCTGGAAGTGCGCGGCCTTGTTGTCACGGATATGCCCGCGGGTATCGATCACCTCGAACCATTCCAGGTGCTTGATGCTCTTGCCTGCCTCGGCCAGGGCATTGTTGATCGCCTCTTCGATGCTGGTGGGCGAGGACCCGACCAGCTCGATCTTCTTGTAAGTGTGATGATCGCTCATGAGTGCGCTCCTTGGATGAAGTGTCAGTTCAGCCTAGCAGCGCCGGCCTGGTTTACCTGCGAGCCAATGCCGCAGGTGAAAATTCGATCGCACTTTCAGCCCGCCGCGCAGTCGCACCCTGTACACCTCATCCACCGCGAAGGAGAGTCACCATGGCCCACAACTCGCTGCGCAAAGCGTCGCTGGAAAGCATGGAAGCCGAGATCGAGAGCCTGCTCAAGACCTTGGAACACCTCAAGCACGACGCCTCGGAAGAATCGCAGAAAACCATGAAGGCGCTGCGCGGCAGTGCCGAAAGCGCCCTCAAGCACTCGCGCAGCTTGCTCAGCGATGCCTATGCGGATGTCAAAACCCGCACCCGCCAAACCGGCATCGCCACCCGCGACTACGCCCAGGAACACCCCTGGACCACCGCCGGTGTAGCCGTTGGTGCCCTGGGCCTGCTGGCCGCCTACCTGCTGTGCCGCCGCAACTAACCCGTCTGCCGTTGCAGCTCCTGGCGCAGCCACTGCGCCAGTTGCTCGGCGCGACCGTCATCGGCGCGCCGCGGTACCCACAGGGCCAAGGCCGCACGGGTGGGTGAAAAGCCCCAGGGTGCAGCCAGCCGTCCGGCTTTCAGGTCGTCGGCCACCAGTGGCTGTGGCGCGATGGCCACGCCCAGCCCGGCTACCGCAGCTTCCAGCAGGTAGTACAGATGCTCGAAAGCCTGGCCGTAATTCAAGGCTTCAGGCGCCAGGCCCTGCTGCTCCGCCCAGGTCGGCCAAGCCTGCGGTCGCGAGGTGGTGTGGAGCACTGCTTCTCGTTGCAAAGCCACGGCTGGCGCAGCTTTCAAACGATCGAAGCCTTCGAAGTGTGGGCTCAGCACCGGGCCGATTCGCTCCTCGGCAAGCACATGCACCTGCATGTCCGCCGGCCACGGCGGCTCGGCATACACCAGCAGCGCGTCCAGCCCTGGGCGCCGCGGATCGAGGTCGCCTTCGCCCGCTGACAGGTGCAGGCGCAACTCCGGAAGGTCCGCTTTCAAACGCCCAAGGCGCGGGATGAACCAACGCGCCAGCAGGCTGCCGGAGCAGCCGAGCACGAACGGCGCTTCGTCTGCAGTGCGCGAAAGCTCGGCACACACGCCGCGCAAACGGTCGAATGCCTCGAAGCTGGCATCGCGCAGGCGCACACCGGCATCTGTGAGTTTGATGCCGCGCCCGTCCTTGACGAACAACGCCACCCCAAGGTGCTCTTCGAGCACCTTGATCTGCCGGCTGACCGCTCCGTGGGTCACATGCAGCGCTTCGGCGGCCTGACTGACACTGTTGAGCCGGGCGGTGGCCTCGAAGGCCCGCAAGGCGTTGAGCGGGGGAAGATCCTGGGCCATATGACTTGTGAGATTTCCTGACAGGTTTGCGCAATCTTATCGGTTTTCAGGGCGGCCTGTGCTGGTTAGAGTAGACCTCATCGACCAGCGTCAGCCGCATCGCGGGGCAAGCCCGCTCCCACGCTGACGCAGTCACTCTGTCAAATTCGCCTATGGAGCGCCCCATGTCCCAGTCCCAATACCGCCCCGGCCCCGACGCCAACGGCCTGTTCGGCTCGTTCGGCGGCCGCTACGTGGCCGAAACCCTGATGCCGCTGGTGCTGGACCTTGCCCGCGAATACGAAGCCGCCAAGGCCGACCCCAAGTTCCTCGAAGACCTGGCCTACTTCCAGCGCGACTACATAGGCCGCCCCAACCCGCTGTACTTCGCCGAACGCCTGACCGAACACTGCGGCGGCGCGAAGATCTTCTTCAAACGTGAAGAGCTCAACCACACCGGCGCGCACAAGGTGAACAACTGCATCGGCCAGGTGCTGCTGGCCAAGCGCATGGGCAAGAAGCGCCTGATCGCCGAAACCGGCGCCGGCATGCACGGCGTGGCCACCGCCACCGTCGCCGCGCGCTTCGGCCTGCCCTGCGTGATCTACATGGGCGCCACCGACATCGAGCGCCAGCAGGCCAACGTGTTCCGCATGAAGCTGCTGGGCGCCGAGATCGTCCCGGTCACCGCCGGCACCGGCACCCTGAAGGACGCCATGAACGAGGCCCTGCGCGACTGGGTCACCAACGTCGACGACACCTTCTACCTGATCGGTACCGTGGCCGGCCCGCACCCGTACCCGGCGATGGTCCGCGACTTCCAGTCGATCATCGGCAAAGAAACCCGCGCCCAGCTGCAAGAAAAGGAAGGGCGCCTGCCCGACAGCCTGATCGCCTGCGTCGGCGGCGGCTCCAACGCCATGGGCCTGTTCCACGACTTCCTCGAAGATGAAAGCGTCAAGATCATCGGCGTCGAAGCCGGCGGCCACGGCGTGCACACCGACAAGCACGCGGCCAGCCTGAACGGCGGCGTACCGGGCGTGCTGCACGGCAACCGCACCTATCTGCTGCAGGACGACGACGGCCAGATCACCGACGCCCACTCGATTTCCGCCGGCCTGGACTACCCCGGCATCGGCCCGGAGCACGCCTACCTGCACGAAGTGAAACGCGTGGAATACGTCAGCATCACCGACGACGAAGCCCTCGACGCCTTCCACATCAGTTGCCGCCTCGAAGGCATCATCCCGGCGCTGGAAAGCTCCCATGCCCTGGCCGAGGCGATCAAGCGCGCGCCGACCCTGCCCAAGGACCACCTGATGGTGATCTGCCTGTCCGGTCGTGGCGACAAGGACATGCAAACCGTGATGAACCACATGGCCGCCCAGGAGAAACAGGCATGAGCCGTCTTGAACAACGCTTCGCCGATCTGAAGGCCGAAGGCCGCGCCGCCCTGGTCACCTTCGTCACCGCTGGCGACCCAGGCTATGACGCCTCGCTGAAGATCCTCAAAGGCCTGCCGGCCGCCGGCGCCGACGTGATTGAGCTGGGCATGCCGTTCACCGACCCGATGGCCGACGGCGTGGCCATCCAGCTTGCCACCCTGCGCGCGCTGGAAGCCGGCCAGACCCTGGCCAAGACCCTGCAGATGGTGCGTGAATTCCGTGTGGACAACCAGGCCACACCGATCGTGCTGATGGGTTACTACAACCCGATCCACCGGTTCGGCGTGGACAAGTTCGTCGCCGAGGCGAAAGCGGCGGGTGTCGATGGCCTGATCATCGTCGACCTGCCGCCGGAGCACGACGCCGAGCTGGCCACCCCGGCCCAGGCTGCAGGCATCGACTTCATCCGCCTGACCACCCCGACCACCGACGACGTGCGCCTGCCGCGCGTGCTGGAGCGCAGCTCCGGGTTCGTCTACTACGTGTCGGTGGCGGGTGTGACCGGTGCGGGCTCGGCGACCACCGAGCATGTGACCGAGGCGGTGGCACGGCTGCGTCGGCATACCGACCTGCCGATCAGCGTTGGCTTTGGTATCCGCACGCCGGAGCAGGCAGCGGCCATCGCCCGCCTGGCCGACGGTGTGGTGGTGGGTTCGGCGCTGGTCGACAAGATCGCCCAGGCCAAGAGCGACGACCAGGCTGTGAACGACGTGCTGAGCCTGTGCTCGGCGCTGGCTGAAGGGGTACGCGGCGCCCGTCGCTGAACCTCGTCGCCTGCTTCGCGGGTAAACCCGCTCCCACAGGGACTGCACCGCTCTAAACGGCTGTGCAGCATCTGTGGGAACGGGTTTACCCGCGAAGAGGCCAGCACAGTCTTACAGGCCTAGTCACCAAAGATCGACAGATCCAACGGCCTGATCGCCCCCATCCAGATCGCATGATCACGGTGATCCGCAAGCTCATCCCCGGTTTCCGGGTGCAGGAACACCACCAGCCCCTTGCGGTACAGCGCCAACCACGGCAGCACCACGCCAACCACCTCCGGCCCGAACGCCAGCTGGCAGCTCCAGTCCGGGTGCGGCCCGACCGGTTTCTGGTGCATGCGCCCCATGGTCACCGGAAACAGCCGCGTCGCCTCTTCGCACAGCTCGCGGGCCTGTTCCATGGTCGATGCGTCGTAGTACACGTGGGCGTGGTAGCCCTTGATCCTTTGCACGATGGCTCCTGAATAGCAGTAATGACCTGCCTTCGAGTCTACGCCATCCTCTGTAGGAGCGGCCTTGTGTCGCGAAAGGGCTGCGAAGCAGCCCCCGGGCTTCAGCGTTACCGCGAAGATTGCCGGGGCCGCTCTGCGGCCCTTTCGCGACACAAGGCCGCTCCTACAGACAGAGCCATTCATTGGCCACGCTCCTGCTCCAGCCAGTCCACAAACCGTTCAATCAAGGCCCCGCGCCGTTTGCGCGGCGGCAGCACCGCGTAATACCCCCGCTTCGAGCGCAAACTCCCTTCCAATGGCCGGCACAACAACCCCTGCTCGACCAGCCCATCAACCAGGTGCGCCCAGCCAATCGCCACCCCTTGCCCGGCAATCGCCGCCTGAATCAACAGGGTGTAGTTGTCGAACCGCAACTGCCCGGCCGGTGGCGGGCTGTCCACGCCAAACCCGCGAAACACCCCCGCCCAGTCGAACCAGCGGCTGGCCTGCTCACCCCGCAAATGGAGCAAGGGCAATCGTTGCAAAGCCACGGCTGACAAGGGTTTGCCATGAATCAGCCGAGGGCTGCACACCGGGAAAACTTCCTCATCGAACAGCCAGCGGCTCTCGCCCTGATGGAAGCGCCCATCGCCGAACAGCACCGCCACATCGATGTCCGGGCGCAACATCGCCTGGCTGCGCTCGCCGGTCACCAGGCTCACGTCCACCTGTGGATAAGCCTCATGAAAACGCTGCAAGCGCGGCATCAACCAGAACGCCGCAAAGGCGAAGTCGGTAGCCACCTGCAGCACCTCGCGCTGGCCGCGCCCACTGGCCTGGGCAACGCCATCGTCCATCGCCTGCAAGCCCTGGTGCACCTGCTCGAACAACAGCAAGCCTGCCTCGGTCAGCTCGATACCCCGGTAGATCCGGTCGAACAACCGCGTGCCCAGCTGCGCCTCCAGGCGCTTCATCTGCTGGCTGACCGCCGGCTGGGTGGTGCCCAGTTCCACGGCGGCAGCGGTGAAGCTGCGCAGGCGGGCGGCGGCCTCGAACACGCGCAGGGTGTCGAGGGGCAGGTCGGCAAGGTGCTCAAACATAAGCTTGGCTAATCCCAGTCATTGCCCGGCATGGGCTTTACCCCTGTTATCCACAGCCGCATGCTGGATTGCAAGTGGTACCCATAACCCTCGACGATGGAAGGCCCCCATGAAGCGACCCAACATCCTGTTCATCATGGCCGATCAGATGGCCGCACCCTTGCTGCCGATCTACAACCCATCGCCGATCAAGATGCCCAACCTGGCCCGCCTCGCCGAGCAGGCCGTGGTGTTCGACAGTGCCTACTGCAACAGCCCGCTGTGCGCGCCGTCGCGCTTCACCCTGGTCAGCGGCCAGTTGCCCAGCCGCATCGGCGCCTATGACAACGCCGCCGACTTGCCCGCCGACGTGCCCACCTACGCCCACTACCTGCGCCGCCTTGGCTACCGCACCGCGCTGTCGGGCAAGATGCACTTCTGCGGCCCGGACCAGTTGCACGGCTACGAACAACGGCTGACCAGCGACATCTACCCGGCCGACTACGGCTGGGCGGTGAACTGGGACGCCCCCGACCGGCGCCCGAGCTGGTACCACAACATGTCCTCGGTGCTGCAGGCCGGGCCCTGCGTGCGCACCAACCAGTTGGATTTCGATGAAGAGGTGGTGTTCAAGGCGCGCCAATACCTCTACGACCATGTACGCGAGGATGACGGCCGGCCGTTCTGCCTGACCGTCTCCATGACCCACCCCCACGACCCCTACACCATCCCCAAGCGCTACTGGGATCTGTACCAGGATGTGGATATCCCACTGCCGCAGGACGAAATCGCCCAGGCCGAGCAGGACCCACACTCCCAACGTCTGCTCAAGGTCTACGACCTGTGGAACAAGCCGCTGCCCCTGGACAAGATCCGCGACGCCCGCCGCGCCTACTTCGGCGCCTGCAGCTACATCGACGACAACATCGGCAAACTGCTGCAGACCCTCGAGGACTGTGGCCTGGCCGACGACACCCTGATCGTGTTTTCCGGCGACCACGGCGACATGCTTGGCGAGCGCGGGCTCTGGTACAAGATGCACTGGTTCGAGATGTCGGCGCGGGTGCCGCTGTTGATCCATGCGCCCAAGCGCTTCGGGGCGGCCCGCGTCAGCGCCAGCGTCTCCACCTGCGACCTGCTGCCAACCCTGGTGGAACTTGCCGGCGGCGCTGTGGATAACCACCTGCACCTGGACGGCCGTTCGCTGCTCGGCCACCTGCAAGGGCAGGGCGGGCATGACGAGGTGATCGGCGAATACATGGCCGAAGGCACGGTCGGCCCGCTGATGATGATCCGCCGTGGCGCCTACAAGTTCGTGTACAGCGAAGACGACCCCTGTTTACTCTATGACCTGAGCCGCGACCCGCACGAGCGGGAGAACCTCACCGGCAGCCCGGACCACCAGGCGCTGCTGCAGGCATTTGTCGATGAAGCCAGGCAACGCTGGGACATCCCCGCGCTGCGCCAGCAGGTGCTGGCCAGCCAGCGCCGCCGCCGCCTGGTGGCCGAGGCGCTGGCCATCGGCACGCTGAAGAGCTGGGACCACCAACCGCTGGTGGACGCCAGCCAACAGTACATGCGCAACCACATCGATCTCGACGACCTCGAGCGCAAGGCACGTTATCCACAGCCCGCACCCCTGGATTGAGAAGAGAGGCCGCCATGCAGAAGTTCTCCACCGCCGTGCTCGCCCTGGCCCTGAGCCTGGGCACGGCCCACGCCGCCGACAGCGACGCGCAATGCAGCACCGTGAAACTGGCCGACCCCGGCTGGAGCGATATCGCCAGCACCAACGCCCTGGCCCGGCTGCTGCTGGAAAGCCTGGGTTACCAGGTGAAGATCGACAGCCTGGCCGTGCCGATCATCTACGGCGGCCTCAAGGATGGCCGGGTGGATGCCTTCCTCGGCAACTGGATGCCGGCGCAGCAGGGCTTTCATGACAAGTTCATCGCCAGTGGCGATGTGCAGCAATTGGCGAAGAATCTGCAAGGCACCGAGTTCACCCTGGCGGTGCCCGACTACGTATGGAACGCGGGCGTGAAGGATTTCGCCGACCTGCAAAAGCATGCCGAGCAGTTCGACAAGAAGCTCTACGGCATTGGTTCGGGCGCGCCGGCCAACCTGTCGCTGAAAGAGATCATCGACAAGAACGCGTTCGACCTGGGGCAGTGGAAACTGGTCGAGTCCAGCGAGCAGGCAATGCTGGCGCAGGTGGACCGGGCGGTGAAGAAGCAGCAGTTCATTACCTTCCTGGGCTGGACCCCGCACCCGATGAACGTGAAGCTGAAAATGCATTACCTCACGGGTGGGGAGAAATGGTTCGGCAGCAAGGGCGATGTTTACACCCTCACCCGCAAGGGATATCCACAAGCCTGCCCGAATGCGGCGAAGCTGCTGGGCAACCTGAAGTTCTCACTGGAGATGGAGAACAGCATCATGGCTGAGGTTGTGGATAAGAAGGTGAGCTTCGACGAGGCGGCCAGGGCTTGGGTGAAGGCGCATCCTGAGCTGTTGGATGCCTGGCTCGCAGGAGTGACTACCAAAGCGGGCGAGGATGCCCAAGCGGCCGTAATAGCTAAACTCTGACCCGCTGAGCGACATATAGCCCCTGTGGGAGCGGGTTCACCCGCGAACACCGGCAGAGCCGGTGCCATGCACCGCGGTGCTTGCTTCGCGGGTAAACCCGCTCCCACAGGGCTGGTGAAATCTTCAGGAATCCTTATTCCCCATGCCGCGCCTGACGCACCTGCTGCCCTTCCTCACCTGGCTGCCCCGCCAATCGGGCCGCAGCCTGCGCCAGGACCTGCTGGTGGGCCTGAGCGGCGCCATCCTCGCCCTGCCGCAGTCCATCGCCTACGCCCTGATCGCCGGCCTGCCCGCCGAATACGGCCTGTATGCGGCCATAGTCCCGGTGCTGATCGCCTGCCTGTGGGGCTCGTCCTGGCACCTGATCTGCGGCCCCACTGCCGCCATTTCCATCGTCCTCTACGCCAGTATCAGCCCGCTGGCCGTGGCCGGCAGCGCTGACTACGTGACCCTGGTGCTGTTGCTGACCTTCCTCGGCGGCCTCTTCCAATTGCTGCTAGGGCTTTTGCGCTTCGGTGCGCTGGTCAATTTTGTCTCCCACTCGGTGGTGCTCGGTTTTACCCTCGGTGCCGCCATCGTCATCGCCCTTGGCCAACTGCCGAACCTGCTGGGGATGGACCTGCCAAGCCAGGCCACGGCGCTCAGGACCGTGCAGGACCTGGCCGGGCACCTTGGCGAAGTGGATATGCCCTCGCTCGCCCTGGGCCTGGCCACGCTGGTGATCGGTATCGCTCTGAAGCTGTGGCGCCCGCGCTGGCCGAGCCTGTTGATAAGTCTGCTGCTGGTCAGCCTGATGGCCTGGCTGCTTCCTGCAGTGTTCGGCCATGTGCCACGGGTGCCGGCCTTCACCGGCCAGCTACCGCCGCTGAGCCCACTGCCGCTGTTGGATGTGGAGCTGATGCTGCGCCTGCTGCCCAGCGCCGTGGCAGTCGGCATGCTCGGGCTGGTCACCAGCCTGTCCATCGCCCGTTCGTTGTCCGCACGCTCGGAACAGTTGATCGACGCCAACCAGGAAATCCGCGCCCAGGGGCTGTCGAATATCGTGGGTGCGTTCTTCTCCGGGTACCTGTCCTCCGGCTCGTTCACCCGTTCGGGGTTGAGTTATGACGCCGGTGCCCGTTCGCCGCTGGCCGGGGTGTTCTCGGCGTTGTGGGTGGCGCTGTTCGCCGTGACCGGCGCCGGGCTGATCGCCCATCTGCCGATCCCGGCGATGGCGGGGAGCATCCTGCTGATCTGCTGGGGGCTGGTGGATCATCGCGGCATTCGCGCGTTGTTCCGCGTCAGCCGCTCGGAGTTCCTGGTGATGGCGCTGACGGCGGCCGCGACGCTGCTGCTGGAGCTGCAGACGGCGATCTATGCCGGGGTGCTGGCCTCGTTGTTCTTCTACCTCAAGCGCACGTCGCGGCCACGGGTGCAGCAGAGCCGGGAAGGGGAGGCAGATATCTTGCGGGTGGGCGGGTCGATCTTCTTCGGCGCGGCGCACTACCTGCAGGTGCGCCTGCAGCGCTGCCAGGGGCCGCACGTGGTGATCGATGCGCGGCAGGTGAACTTCATCGACTATTCGGGTGTGGATATGTTGCACCGCGAGGCGCGGCGGTTGATGAGAGTTGGCGGAAGCCTGACGCTGCACCGGGCACGGCCACAGGTGATTGAGGAATTGCAGAAGCTGGAAGGAGCCCAGGACTGTCCGATCAGATTCGAGGAGTAATCGCGGGGCAAGCCCGCTCCCACGCCATGATCAGAGGTCTGCGTGGGAG
>NZ_JBDJLM010000051.1:0-36775 GCF_039673365.1 Pseudomonas sp. TWI923
AGGCAACACCGTTGCCCAGGCTCGGCCCATCGCGGGGCAAGCCCGCTCCCACGAGCCCAGGCCTTGTCACACACCCAAGAGGGTAAAACCATGCCCCGCACCTGGCGCCTGCTGCTGCCCCTGCTGATCATCCTCAGCCTGCCCTGCGCCCTGCCCCCGACCCGCGCCAGCGCTGACCCCGACACCCCCTGGGGGGCCAACTACTTCCCCAACATCCCCCTGCTTACCCAGGACGGCAAACAGGTACGTTTCTTCGACGACCTGATCAAGGACAAGGTGGTGGCCATCAACTTCATCTTCACCGGCTGCGGCGACTCCTGCCCGGTGGAAACCGCGCGCCTGCGCCAGGTGCAGAAGCTCTTGGGCGAACGCGTCGGCCAGGACATCTTCTTCTACTCGATCAGCATCGACCCCTACAACGACACCCCCACCACCCTCAAGCGCTACGCCGAAAAGTTCGCCATCGGCCCCGGCTGGACCCTGCTCACCGGCGAAGCCGCCGATATCGAACAACTGCGCCGCAGCCTCGGCCTGTATATCGAAGGCCTGGAAAACGGCCGCAGCAAAGACCACAACCTGAGCCTGATCATCGGCAACCAGAGCACCGGCCGCTGGATGAAAGCCTCGCCCTTCGAAAGCCCGTACATCCTCGCCGACCGCCTGGCCAACAGCCTGCACAACTGGAAGACCGCCAGCGCGCAGAACCTCGACTACACCCAGGCGCCGGCCATTCGCCCGCCCAGTGCCGGCGAGCAGCTGTTCCGCACCCGCTGTTCGTCGTGCCACACCGTTGGCGAGGCCGAACGCGGTGCCACCGGCGGGATTGGGCCGGACCTGCTGGGGGTGACCCGCCAGCGCGACGAAGCCTGGCTGAAACGCTGGCTGATGGTGCCGGACCAGATGCTGGCCGAAAAAGACCCGCTGGCCATGCTGCTGTACCACCAGTACAACCAGTTGGCGATGCCAAATATGCGGTTGGGGGAGACGGAGGTGACGGCGTTGCTGGCGTACCTGGAGGAGGAGACGACGCGGGTTCAGGGGGTGGTGGGGCGATAGGGTCAGGGGGCATTGTGGCGCTTAATAGCATTTAGATGATTAGCGGATTATTCTGAACCACCTTTTTGGCTCCCACGGAACGGGTAGTGCGAAACTATGGAGCCACATTCCGGCCAAGCACAGCCAAGCCGCCGCGGGATTCTCATAAATATACTCAGGATAGTAACCTACAAACAAATAATAAGACCGCTCCATTATCCTCATATAGTAGGTAACAAAGAACAAATTAAATACAAGCAAAAACCAGAACTTCCAAAGAGAGAAACGCCTGCCCGAAAACCTGCCCCTTAGAGAGTACGAAACCACCAACCCTGACAATACACCCCCTGCAAAGAGCCAGACGCTCATTCCTTATTCCACCCCACCCAAACAAGCTCACCCATCAATACATCAAAACAAAGTTTCAGCACAGCAACTTCCCTATCTATGAATTCGCAGTTGCGCCTCACTTTTTTCAAAACCATCTCTTTGGCTCCCATTGCACAGGCATTGCAAAGCTGTGTAACACCATACCAACCAAACACCACCAAACTGCGGCAGGGTTCTCATACAAAAAGTCTGGCTTAAAACCAATAAACAACAAATATGAGCGCTCCACGATCCTCATATAGTATGTTGAGAAAAACAAATTAAATACTAGACACGCCCAAAAAATCCACCACCTGAAGTTTCGCCCCGAGAACCTGTATCTGAGCACATATGCAGCGACCAACCCTGTCGCCACACACACTCCAAACAACCAAGAAATCATTCCTTATTTAACTCCACCCAAATCAGTTCTCCAGTCATGACATTCACCCCAAGTTCAAAACCAATAAGGCCTACCCCCGCATTCTTATAAGCAGGAACCATATCCGCCCTGATATACCTGTAGAGTCTCCAAGCGTCGCGACTCACAACAAGGGTCGTCACCCCAAAAACAGACAGCGCCATGTCCGCAATTCCATATACCACATTTCCATGTGAGGCCTTCCCTCCGAGAGCCTTGGCTATTTCTTGATAGCCCTGCCTAAGTGGACCTACGGTGTCATCTCTCCGTTGAATAATATTCCGGCCATTTTCATAAATTGCGTTGATACCATGCTGCACAAGTGCGATACCACCAGTGGCACATGCGAATCCTGCGGTAAGCTTGCAGACAGCAACACCACCAGCAACCTGCAACACTCCCGCCGCCAACCCTGCAACCAACTTTGTGTATTGGATGACCTGCAAGCCAAGTTCGACATGCTCTTTTCTTATTTGAATCAGCCCTTGCTCCGGCGTTTTCCTCCCGGTCCGAACATCCTCCACAATGCCCTTCCCGACATACGCCATCTCCTGCGTAAACTGCAGCCGCAACATGCCGTCATCCAGGCACCGCGCGGCAACTTCGCAGGCATATTGCGTCAGCCGCGCCGCGGCATGGCTGACCTCCCAGAAGTCGTCGTCCCACGGCACGTCATGCTCGCTGCGCCCGCTCATTCCTCGCCCCAGGTTGCATACCCGGTTGTTCCGGCCACATGGTGCACCCAGGAGATATCCCGGTAGCGCAGCGCCAGATACTCTTGCGGCTCCTGCTCGTTGAGCAGGACGGCGTGGGGCATGGCGACGTTCTGCTGGACGATCACCGCCCCGCCGAGTCTCACCGAGTAGTACTTTTCCAGAAGGCCCGCGGCGCTGGTGCGGAAGAACTGAATGTCGCATTCGACCCGCTCGCCGCTGTCCAGCGCCTGGGCAAGAAGCGGGGTGGCCTTGTCGACGAACTTGGTGAGGTAGACGGGACGGTGCAGCGCGCGCTGCGTGTTGTCCGCATTGGTGAGGCCATGGTCGAAGGCCAGCACCATGATTTCATCCCTATGCCCCAGTTGGCATTTGTTGCCGATGGAGTCCTGGGTGGAACAGCCCGCCGAGATCAAGCCCTGCAGCGAACCTTTGATCGACATATATCCGTGATAAGCCATGTTACGAACTCCCTGTAAAAGGCTCGCAATCTAATGGCGCACAGTGCAGCTGTATGTCGGACGCGTCCGAAAATACGCCGCTGAGAAGTTACCAAGTACGTCAGACATGCTGGACGCACGCAGTCACTGCCTGGGCAAAACTGCCTGCCGAACGGCTTGACCCCCACAGGCGTCGCGCTCCATGCTCAGCCGCTTCCACCCACGCTCAAGGAACGACTGCATGAAGCTGGAAACACTCGCCATCCACGCGGGCTTCAGCCCCGACCCGACCACCCGGGCCGTGGCCGTGCCGATCTACCAGACCACCTCGTTCGCCTTCGACGACACCCAGCACGGCGCCGACCTGTTCGACCTGAAGGTGGCCGGCAACATCTACTCGCGCATCATGAACCCCACCAACGACGTGCTCGAACAGCGCATGGCCGCCCTCGAAGGCGGGGTCGGCGCGCTGGCCGTGGCGTCGGGCATGGCCGCCATCACCTACGCCATCCAGACCGTCGCCGAGGCCGGCGACAACATCGTCTCGGTGGCCAAGCTGTACGGCGGCACCTACAACCTGCTGGCCCACACCCTGCCACGCATGGGCATCACCACACGCTTCGCCGCCCATGACGACATCGCCGCCCTCGAAGCGCTGATCGACGAACGCACCAAGGCGGTGTTCTGCGAGTCCATCGGCAACCCCGCCGGCAACATCGTCGACATCGCCGCCCTGGCCGCCGCCGCCCACCGCCACGGCGTGCCGCTGATCGTCGACAACACCGTGGCCACGCCGATTCTGTGCCGCCCGTTCGAGCACAGCGCCGACATCGTGGTGCACTCGCTGACCAAGTACATCGGCGGCCACGGCACCAGCATCGGCGGCATCGTCATCGACTCGGGCAAGTTCCCCTGGGCCGAGCACAAGGCACGCTTCGCCCTGCTCAACACCCCCGATGCTTCCTACCACGGCGTGACCTACACCGAAGCCTTCGGCGCGGCCGCGTTCATCGGCCGCTGCCGCGTGGTGCCGCTGCGCAACACCGGTGCCGCGCTGTCACCGTTCAATGCCTTCCTGATCCTGCAAGGCCTGGAAACCCTGGCCCTGCGTATGGAGCGCCACACCGAGAACGCGCTCAAGGTTGCCCACTACCTGCAAGGGCACGAGCAAGTGGCATGGGTGAAATACGCCGGCCTGCCCGACCACCCCGAGCATGCCCTGGCCCAGCGCTACACCGGCGGCAAACCGGCTTCGATCCTGTCGTTCGGCATCAAGGGCGGCCAGGCCGCAGGTGCACGCTTCATCGACGCGCTGCAGTTGGTGGTGCGCCTGGTGAATATCGGTGATGCCAAGTCGCTGGCCTGCCACCCCGCCTCCACCACCCACCGCCAGCTCAACGACGAAGAGCTGGAAAAGGCCGGCGTGCCACGGGACATGGTGCGGCTGTCGATCGGCATCGAGCACAGCGACGATATCATTGCCGACCTGGCCCAGGCGCTGGAGGCCAGCCGCGGCTGATTCACCCGCGCCCCACCCAATGCCAACGGCGGGCGCACCCTTGGCAACTGCGGATACCCACGCAATGACCCTGTTCTACCTGAAACTCATCGTCACGCCGCTGCTGATGTGGGCCGTGTCCCTCGCCTCGCGGCGCTGGGGCGGCCTGCTCGGTGGCTTGCTGTCCGGCCTGCCGATCACCTCGGCGCTGGTGATGACCTTCTTGTGCCTGGAGCAAGGCACGGCGTTCGTCCTGGGCGCGGTGCCCGGCGCCCTCGGCGGGCTGGCGGCGGTGCAGGCCACCTACGCCGTCTACCTGTACATCACCCGCCGCTTCGGCATTGCCAGCGCCGTGCCGCTGGCGCTGCTGTGTTATGGCGTGGCGGCCTATGCCTTCACCCATTGGGGCAGCCTGCCCCTGTCGATTACCGTGGCCCTGCTGCTGATCGCCGTGCTGATCCGCGCCAGTGGCCGCGAACCCAGGCCCGACAGCCTCGCCCAGCCCCGCCACCGCTATTGGGAAATCCCCCTGCGCATGGTGTCCGCCACCGGCCTGCTGATGGTCACCACCAGCCTGGCCAGCTGGCTCGGGCCCGCCGCCAGCGGGATGCTGGCGCCGATCCCGGTGATCGCCTGGCCGTTGGTGGTGTTTGCCCATGTGCAAAGCGGGCGCGCCGGGATGGCGATGATGGTGCGCGGCAATGCGATTGGCGCGGTGGGGGTGATTGCGTTTTATCTGATCGTGGCCGGGTTGCTGGAGCGCATCGGCATTGCTGCGACCATGGGGCTGGCCGTGGTGGTGGCGGTTGTGTTGACCGTGGCGTTGGCGACGGTATTGCGCCGGCGCGGGGCCTGATCCGCTCGTGCCGGTTTCGCCCATGAAAAAGCCGCTCTCGGTATTCCGGAAGCGGCTTTGTCGTTCAAGTTTCGAGCCTTATTTGTCGCCTTGCTCTTTGATCGATGGCAACTGCCCCTCGATCATTACCCTGGCCAGGCCGCTGAGGTAGAAGGTCGCGCGCATCAGCGTCTGCGCCTCGCGTGGTTTGGCAAGTGCCTGCTGGGTAAGCCCGGTGACGCAGCCCAGGATGACTGAAGCCTCCTCCAGTACCTCGCGCGTCTGCAGCCCCGGCGTGGCCTGCACCCAGTGGCGTGTTGGCATCTGCTTGCCCCGTTGGGACAGTGCGATGACGTTCAGTTTTTGCCGCTCCTGCGATTGCTCGTCCTTGTCCATGCGCTTACCCCCTGTCAACGACGGCAACGGCCGCAACCGGCCACCCGCCCAGTGGAAAAAAGAGCCCACCGCGTCTCCCCCTCCAGGGCCTCCGGGCCTCACCGCACGATCCTTGTGCAGTGCGCTGATCTGAAGGCCCGGCCAACCCCGGACGGTGAAACACGACGAGCAGGGCGAGACTAGTCGCGGTCATCACTCGCCTCAATAGCTTGGGAGGGGAAAAGGCCCCTTTGAGAAATGGACTACATGAACCACGGAAGAAATGCTGTAGGACCTGCAAAATCTGCCTGCATTGATGTGCGTATTGAGCCCTTGCCGAGAGCGTTTTAGTACTCCGTAGCAAGGCCTGCTGCCCGCCCGCACTCATAGAGCCAAGCTGTGGGAGCAACTGACTTGGGCAGTTTCACTGTGGAGCGGCCCCGCCAGGGCGCTGGACCGGCCGGTATGCGCTCTACAACCGCCCGCTTCTGAGTGCCTTCCGCGCAACGCCCACCATGCTGTCAAAACAAAACCCGTTGACAGGGCACGATCATTTGCAGCGTGCCGAAATAGACCATGCATGACGTCAGACACAACATTACTTATAGCGTGAAGAAACAGACCAGCCATGAAACATAACCATGATAAAAACCCCAACATTGACAAACATCAAGTCACGAAAGAAATTATCTCCAGGTTCGATGCCCACAAAAAACACGTCATCACCCTTCAAAAGCGTGACGTAGAATCCTCCTACCGCAATAGCATGAAAATAGGCCAGCACCACAAGGAACACTCTACTACTCACTGAGCACAAGTAGCGCCTGACCAGCAACGTAATCGGCACATCTACGACGACAATCAGGAAAAACTCAAACACACTCATTCTTTGTATTCTTTATTGAACTGATATGCCGTGGCACCGGTTGTGGCTGTTTCTACAACACCCGCCGCTGTGCTCATCTGTCGAAGCGCAGCCTCTTTATCAACGGAGTAATACTTGTAAAGTCTCCATGCATCCGCTTTTAGAACCGGCCGAAACAGAGCACCCGCCGACAGCGCCGCATCGCTGGCCAAGTAAGCTAGCGTACCCTCTCGCTCGGTATACCCTAAACTTTTAGAGACAGCACGATAGCCTTTCTTAATCGGCCCCTCTATATCATCACGCCCCTCATACAACCCCCTGGCGCTCTCATATAAATTGTTTCCTCCGTGCGCAATCATTGGAGCCCCCAACGTTGCACACAGCAGCCCAAGCGACCCATAACAAATACCGGCGCCAGTGATAATCTGCCCTGTCCCGCCAACAACACCAATCGCTTGCAATGTGATGCGTTCCGATTGAGCTTTCAGTCTATCTCTTTCATTCCTCAGCTCAATAAGCGCATCCCCGGCACTGGATTTTCGATGGTACACATCGTCCAAAACTCGCCGCGCGTAATAAGCCAGCTCCCGATTGAACTGCATTCGCAACCGTCGATCGCTCAGGTGTTTAGCGCTGATCCCGCAGCCATAACTGATCAACCGAGACGCCGCCGCATTCACCTCCCAATACGCCTCATCCAGCCGCTCACCATATCCTTCGTCACGCTGGCTCATAGCTGCTCACCCCAGCTGGCGTACCCGGTGGTACCGGCGGCGTGGTGAATCCAGCTGATGGTCCGATAGCTGATCAGCAGCCGCTCCTCGGCGTCTTGATCGGTCAAGAGCACCGCATGGGGCACGTCCATTTCCTGGCTGACGATCACCGCGCCCTCCAGCCTCACGGAGAAGTACTTCTCTCGATGGCCTGCCGGGTGAATGCGGTACAGCTGGATATCGCAGTCGAGCACTTCCCGGCTGTCCACGGCCTGGGCCAGCAAGGGCGTGGACTTGTCGATGAGCTTGGTGACCACGACCGGGTGGTGGGTGCCGCGCTGGGTGTTGTCCAGGTTGGAAATGCCGTGGCTGAACGACATCACCGTGATCTCGTCCTGGTGTGCGACCTGGCACCTGTTGCCGATGGACGCCTGGGTATTGCAGCCTGACGAAATCAGACCTTGCCGCTTGCCGGTGATGCTCATGTATCCGTTGAAAGCCATGGGCTGCACTCGTTGTAGAGAAAGGAGCGCAGCCTACGAAAACACTCACGGCGTGTATGCCGGACGCTTCCGAATTTTCCGGCCTTCACAGAACGCTTTGTTTACTGGGCCTGATTGGTCATGGCCAAACAAGCCTCGGGCGGGTCCTGGATCATCAACGTTAAAAAGGAGTGCCAGCACAAACGCGAATCCGGTTTCGCAGCGAACGGTTTACCCTGTTGGCATTGGCACGGGTCCCCGGGCAGGCCAATATCTTGACCAAAATTTCTGTTGGCGGGAGCTGCAGCATGAACATCGATTGGGTCAACTTCACACCTTGGGCGTCTTTGGCCGGAGGCGCCTTGATCGGCCTGGCCGCCAGCCTGTTCATCCTGGCGAATGGCCGTATCGCCGGCATCAGTGGACTGCTTGGCAGCCTGATCCAGGGCGATGGTGAGGGCCGCAGCGAGAAAGCGTTGTTCCTGCTCGGCCTGGTGCTCGCGCCGGTGATGTGGGGGCTGTTTGCCGTGTTGCCCAAGATCGAGATCCACGCCGGGTGGCCGGCGTTGGTGATTGCCGGCCTGCTTGTCGGTATGGGCACCCGCTACGCTGCGGGTTGCACCAGTGGCCATGGCGTGTGTGGCGTGTCCCGGTTGTCACCCAGGTCGATGCTGGCCACCTTGTGCTTCATGGCGACCGGGTTTGCCACGGTGTATGTCATCCGCCATCTGCTGGAGGCTTGAACATGCGCAAATTCACGGCCTTTCTCGCAGGGTTGATCTTTGGCTTCGGTCTGCTGCTGGGGGGCATGACCAACCCCGCGAAGGTGCTGGCGTTTCTCGATGTGGCCGGGGTCTGGGACCCCAGCCTGGCGTTGGTGATGGCAGGCGCCATCGCGGTGGCGGCCGCCCCGCTGAACTGGGCGCGCACGCGCAAGCAGTCCTTGCTCGGTGCGCCCATGCAGTTGCCGGTGAAGCGCACACTGGATGCCCGCTTGATTGGCGGCAGCCTGGTGTTTGGCGTGGGTTGGGGGATTGCCGGTTTCTGCCCTGGGCCGGCGGTGGCGTTGCTGTCTACTGGGCGGTGGCAGGTGCTTGTGTTCGTGGTGGCGATGCTGGCAGGCATGTATCTGTTTGCCAAGCTGGAGAGTCGACGCGGCGCTTGAGCGAGTTATCGGTTTCCGGGGCACCATCACATGAGGGGCATGTCGCCCGAAGACACCTTCGGGCGTGTTGCTTCTGCTCTATTCACCCCGCAAGGCCGGGGCCATCAACCCGTGGTTCGCATCCTGGACCAACGCCTTGGCCATGCCACTGAGGTAGTGCATCGCCGTCAGTAGCGTGGGCAGGTGATCCGTTTCCACCATCGCCAGGTCACTGATCTTGTGCACCGCACACATCAGCACGGTCGCCTGCTCCACCGCATGGTCCAGCGGATGGCCCGGCACTACGCGGAACAGTGGGGCTTGCACACCAGCCTCCCCGCCTTCGCCGAAATGGCCGACGCCGGTGGTGGCGAGTTGCTTGATGCGTGGGGTTTGCGATTCCTTGTCCATACCACTCCTCCTGCGGCCCCGCGAACGGCGCGGGGCCTGATCGGTGAACATCAAGGGCGAGTACGAGTTCGCCAGGTCAGTGTCGGGATTGCACACGGCTTAGCGCCACTTCCACCAGGGTGTGGGCGCTGTCGATTTCGTGGATGGCGGCGAGGGTCAGGACCTGGGCTGGGGGTTTGGTGTGGAGCAGGATGGACTGCTGGCTGACGGTCAGGGCGCAGACTAGGTATTCGGAGATTTGGACCAGGAGGTCTTCTAGGGTTTGGGTGGTGTATTTGTTGTGGTGGGGTGGGTCGGGGACGATCTTTAGCATGATGTTTCTCCGTCTCGGTGGAGCCACCACACCCTGCTGTCAAACAGAGGGTGGCAGCTGAACGTGGGTTGACAGACCGAGGAGACGAAAGAGACCCGGCGCACACGAGGTGCCCCACGTACAGCCGCCATAACGGCTTGCTACGAGACTTCGTTCTACCTGCGGCCTGTCAAAGCCGGTCGCTGGGTTTGGAGCGACTTGGCGAGACTAGACGGCTGGTGGGCGAGCGGCAACAGGCTGTAAGGCGGTAAGAGTATGTTTCGGAAATGGACTACAGAGAAGAGGGAAAATCGGATTTTGGCGTGGCCCCTTATAGCGCTTTCTAGTGCGGTGTTTCAGAAGTGCCGCTGAAATTTAGACTTGGCTCTGTAAAAACCCACTCATCATGCATCGACATGAGCCGAGCAGCAACTGTCATTACCCTTTCTGAAACTGAACATGCAGGTCTACTGCGTCGGTTCAAGCTCCGCAATGGTGCCCAGGATGCATGCCTACGTCCCGAGATAATTCTCGCCTGTGCCGCCGGCCAATCAGGTAACGACATTGCCAAGCGCTTTGTCACGAGCAGGATGTGGTGTCACGCTGGCGCCAGCGTTTCTCTAAGTTGGGGTTGCTGGGTTTGGACGATGAGCCGCGCTCTGGCCGACCGCGTACTATTTCGGATGAACAAGTTCAGCAGGTAATAAACCAAGTATTGAAAGGCAAAACCGACGACTCCAGCCACTGGAGTACACGGCGTATGAGTCGCGAAATGGGTTTATCTCCTCCCAGCAGGCATGCACATCTGGCACGCATTCGGGATCAAGCCGCACCTGAAAAGACCTTCAAGCTCTCCACCGATCCTTTATTTATCGACAAGGTTAACGACATCGTTAGACTGTACTTGAATCCACCCGGAAGAGCCCTGGTGCTATGCGTTGATGAGTAGAGTCAGATCAAAGCGTTAAACTGCAACCAGCCTGAATTGCCCATTTCCCAGGCAATCCTACGACTCGCACGCAGGATTACAAACTACATGGAACGACCTCTCTTTTCGCCGCTTTGTATGTGGCAACTGGTGAGGTCATTGGCCGATTGAAGCGTCAGCACCACAGCACTGAATCCCTCACCTTTCTGAGAGAAGTTGATGCGTCGGTTCTTGCTGAAATGACAATTCATCTGACCATGGATAACTACGCAACACAAAAGATCTACAAGGTGAGAGCCTGGCTTGCAGCGCGTCCAAGCTACAACATTCACTTCACGTCCACTTCGGCCTCTTGGCTGAATTTTGTCGAGCACTTTTTCTCAACGTTGAGCGAGAAATGGATCAAGCGACAGGAACATGTAAGCGTCAAAGATATGAAAGCTTCGATTGGGCACTACTTGGAAACGTAACCCAGAAATCGAAGCCATGCCGATGGCAAAAGAAAGCAGAGCACATCCTCTGCCTATGCACTTCCGAAAGTTTGGACGAATCACTTATCATGCTCGCCCTCTAACTGGAAAACATAGCTAGACGAGGAAGACCCACAAGCATCAAACAACACAAGGTCAAAGGCTTAGATACTCACTCTATCATTCGAGCAAACCAGCTCAATGACTTGTAGTGCGCAGGCATTGAGTCATTATAAATATTCATATAATCCACACGAATAACGAGATCCTTGAGCGCTACCCTAACATTATCCGCATATACTACCTGATGAGGAACATTATTATCATACTTCAGCTCAAGCAAACAAAACTCTCCTCCCGATGACAAACTACGCCCATCTATACTCCCCACAAAAAAATACCACTTAGATAGGCTTTCGGGCATGCATTCAATCAGGCTTGTTCCAATCACCTCTCCTCCCCTTTCAACCCTTAAGGATGAGACAATCAACGGACCAACACCGTTATTTTTCAGGCAAACCCGAATATGGTTAACCATATCCCTATATTCAACTTCCGCCAGAGGGCGGACAGATAGTTTATTATGCCGCATTTGCGCAAACGCCGTCACCACAGCAATAAGCAACGCAAAAAACGCAATTATTGCCGCAACACAGGCGGCGATATCCCCCAAATCAAAACCATATAATCCATTACCCACAACCGCTCCTCAACTAAACCTCAACCGCCAACCCAACAAACAATCCCTGTCAATCACTCTCAAACTCACAGCTGAGCCAATATAGCATCACGATATACATTTTCGACCGGCAGATTACTCGGCGAAGTAAATGCGTTGGCAACTTGATCAACAGTAGTAGTAAATACTCCTCTACCGACCAGCTCTCTTATCTGTCCTTCTGGTACTTCATCACCAAGATCATACCACATCAGTGACAATGAACCCGGCTGCAAAGAGTACTCATACAATTCACCGCCAAGTCTTTCCCGTATCTTGTCATTCACCGGCTTAGGGCAAATGAAAAACAATCCACTTCGGCAAAGCCGCTCACGGCGCAAAACATGCCCTTTATATATCAACTGAGGCAGTATTCGTTTATTCACATTCTCCCAATTAAATCCAGCCGTACTAGCCTTTTTAGGAGCAAGCCCTGCCAAGTATGCTCGCCTCTCGCCTTGATAATTGCCGGTCGTATCAATTGACTGAACTTCCACCGCCACAAAATCAACTAACTCACCATTTTCATCCAATTGAGCAAGAACCCAATCGACAAAGTAACCTCCTGATTTTCCTCTACTTGGAAGTCTCAGCTCCTTACCCCAACGCTTGCCAAAAACAGCAACCTTAACTTTTCCAGACTCTACTAACTTATTTCTGGCTTCGCTTGCTCGACACAACTCTACATCACCTCCAAAAGCAACTATCGCCACATCCTTGAGAATCTTATAATCGTTAGCATACAAACGATACGGACAACATATTACCGGCCCTGAAGTCTTTGGCTTGAGAGTGCAAACCCCACTAGCATCACCATTGCGTAGGGTTTTCACACAGACCCCATCTAAAAATGGGCAGTGCGAATCAGCCCGCGCTTGGCGGGCTGATTCAGATTTATCTGTAGGGGAGTAACCAAAAAGCTCAACAATATTGCTAGCCAAACGCAAGTTCCTTTTGATACTGCTCAGAATTTTCCGGAGCTCCGGTCTGAGCCCAGTGAGATTCAAGCTTGTTAGCAATAGCCTTGGCCATCAAAACGGGCACAGCATTACCAACTTGCTCATATTGAGAGACGCGAGACCCTAAAAATTTGTAGGTATCCGGAAAAGACTGAAAACGAGCTGCCTCACGAACAGTCAAACTCCTATTTTGATCCGGTAGAAAGACTGTACCCCAGTGCGGATCGCATTTCGTCAAAACCGTGCCTGGAAGTCTATCTGGGTGGAGTCTCCCATACCTCTTTGTATGATCAGAGCGTCGAGCGCGCTGCATTCCTTTAGGAAGTAGTTCGAAGGGAATATCACGCCAAGAGCCACCTGGATGAACGTGTTTCATCCTTTCAGCATTTTGCTTAGAAAGCTTCGCTGCGTAATGGTTAAAAGTTTCACCTTCAGAGTTACGAATAAGTTTTGCAAAATCACTAACCGCTGGGCTGTCATAGGATACAATCTCTGCCCCTTCGCCCATCTCTAATTTTGGTAGATCACTGATTGCCGCACGTACCGTCACAGCGGGGAGCAAACGTTCACGATCAGTATCGCTTAGCTGGAACGTCATGGTATTGCCCCCTCGGAAGTTCGCGCGCCCGACTGCATAGTGGGAAGGCTCAGGAGGATCAATTGGGCCGGCCAAGGACCCTAACAATATAAGCCGCCAACGTTCTTGTGGAACACCGTAATGAGCGGCAAAAAGAATTTTTGCAGTGACGTGATAGCCAAGCGCAGTGAAAATTTCAACAATCTGTCGATACACCTTACCATCGCCAATTGATAAAAGACCTGGAACATTCTCAAACACGAAAGCCTTTGGCATGAACTCTTCAAGAAAGCGCTCATAGTGCTTGAATAGCTTATTCCTTGGGTCGTCCAGGAAGCGCTCAGGAGCGTTAATGGAAAAACCTTGGCAAGGGGGGCCACCGACAAGAACATCCAAATCGCCTCGATCAAGTCCAAGCTGGGCTCTGATGGTGGCCGGATCTACTTCCTCAATTGGACGACAGTCAGCTATTGCCTCTGGATGGTTCAGTCTAAAGGTTTCAATCGCCTCTGGCATTACATCATTTCCGTATAGACTTGTATATCCCGCCTGCCTAAATCCTTCAGTGATACCGCCCGCGCCGCAAAAAAGATCTATAGTTCGGCGCGAAGCCATCCCTTTTTCTCCGAGAGTTGATGAGCCCGGCGCAACGCTAACCTGAGATGTCGCTTTAGTAATATTTTTTTTACGTGTAACAGAATTCGTCATATCATGCTCAGTAGCCATTTCTCTACTCCTAACAGTAGCGGGTGGTTAGGTAGAGGTGGTGGTGGCAGCCACCATCTCTATCGATTTTCATTAAGAAGCGCAGAGTCGGTTAGGTCTCAGGACGCATCGGTATTGAGAACAGACCGCCCTGCCCCCGTTCATGCTTGTCAACGTATAACTGCATAAATTCACGAAGCACCTCTGAAGCTCGCCGCTCCTCTGCCGAACACGCGACTTGGAAAGCCTCACGCAGATCTTTCTCGACGCGGATCCGTAAACCAACGTCTTTATTTTTCATGACCACAGAGAAATCCTGGATACACAAATGTGTATCCATATTCTGCTCAACTTGGTTTCGTTACGCAAGCGATGAGATGTTTAACGGTCCTTCAGAAGACACAGAGATCGCAGCCTTCACGGCTAAACCATATTGAAACTAACATTTCAAGGATTAGTTAACCAGTTAGGCAAAAATCTCGATCAACGGTTTACGTGCCCTTGATGTGACAAACCATACAAGCCTATCGGAATCGATAGGCCATGAAATTCGCTCAATTTTTAATTACAATCTCAAGGTGAGGTTTCAGAAACGAAAAAGCCCAGTCGTTACCGACTGGGCTTTTTCGTTTCAATAATGGTCGGGACGGAGTGATTCGAACACTCGACCCCTTGCACCCCATGCAAGTGCGCTACCGGGCTGCGCTACGCCCCGACAAGGCGGTTCCCAATACTGCCGAGAACGAGAAGAAATTTACCCTAACCTTTTGATTAATGGAAGCTTTTTTTCAAAAATTTCCAATCATCGGCAAACGGATCACTTCTTCAACACCACCAACACATCCTCCAACTCGGCAATCATCTGCCGAATCAGCTGCTTGTACTGGCTGGATTCATCCTTGACCTCATCACTGGAGAGCCGCAACCGCGCCCCGCCAATGGTAAAGCCCTGGTCATACAGCAAAGCGCGGATCTGGCGGATCATCAGCACGTCTTGGCGCTGATAATACCGCCGGTTGCCACGGCGCTTCACCGGGTTGAGCTGCGGGAATTCCTGCTCCCAGTAGCGCAGCACGTGCGGTTTTACCGCACAGAGCTCGCTGACTTCACCGATGGTGAAGTAGCGTTTGCCCGGGATGGGGGGCAGCTCGTCGTTATGGCTTGGTTCCAGCATAGGCCTCTACCCGGGCTTTCAGCTTCTGCCCTGGACGAAAGGTGACGACGCGGCGCGCGGTGATCGGGATCTCTTCCCCGGTTTTGGGGTTGCGGCCCGGCCGCTGGCGTTTGTCGCGAAGGTCGAAGTTGCCGAAACCGGACAACTTGACCTGCTCGTTATCTTCAAGCGCATGCCGAATTTCTTCGAAAAACAGCTCGACCAGCTCCTTGGCCTCTCGCTTGTTGAGCCCCAGCTCCTCGTACAGCCTTTCGGCCATCTCAGCTTTCGTCAGAGCACCCATACCGTTATTTCCTTAACGTGGTGTTCAACCTTTGTTCGAGCGAGGTGAGGATATTTTGCAGGGTTTCGTTCACCTCATCGTCGTTAAGAGTGCGCGATGGATGTTGCCAGGTCAAGCCGACGGCCAGGCTTTTTCTATCAGGATCAATGCCTTTACCCTGGTAGACGTCAAACAGCCTGAGGTCTGTGAGCCATTCGCCGGCATTGTCACGAATTACTTCAAGCACCGAACTGGAAGCCACATCACGGCCTGCGATCAAGGCCAGGTCACGGCGGGTTTCCGGGAACTTGGACAGTTCGCTGAACTTCGGCAGGCGACCTTCCACTACATCGCCGAGCACCAGCTCGAAGACGTAGACCGGGCGGTCGAGGCCGAGGGTCTTGGCCAGTTCCGGGTGGATGGCGCCGAGGTAGCCGACTTCCTTGCCGTCGCGTTCGATGCGGGCGGTTTGGCCTGGGTGCAGGGCTGGATGCTTGCCGGCGACGAAGCTGAAGTCGCTCAGGGCGCCCGAGTAGCCCAGCAGGGCTTCCACGTCGGCTTTCACGTCGAAGAAGTCGATGCCGTCACGGCCGTTGGCCCAGCCTTCGGGCAGGCGGCTGCCGGTAACGACGCCGGCGATCATCGGCTGCTGCTTGAGGTCGCCGAGCTGGCCGACGAAGCGCAGGCCGCTTTCGAACAGGCGCACGCGGTCTTGCTGGCGGTTGAGGTTGTGCTGCATCGCCTTGACCAGGCCCGGCCACAACGAGGCGCGCATGGCGGCCATGTCGTTGGAGATCGGGTTGGCCAGCACCAGCGGCTCGACGCCTGGGGTGAACAGCTCGAACAGTTTCGGGTCGATGAAGCTGTAGGTGATGGCTTCCTGGTAGCCGCGGGCGACCAGCAGGCGACGCAGGTTCGGCAGCTCGCCGCGGGTCTCTGGCTTGCCCTGGGGCGCCAGGCGCGCCTGCGGGTAGCGGACCGGCAGGTTGTTGTAGCCGTACAGGCGGGCCAGCTCTTCGATCAGGTCGACTTCCAGGCTGATGTCGAAGCGGTGGCTTGGCACGGTGACGGTCCACTGCCCTGCCCCATTGGCGCTGGTGGTCAGCTCCAGTGCGTTGAGCAGCTGCTCGACCTGGGCGGCGTCCATCTGCAAGCCGAGCATTTGGGTGATGCGTTCGTCGCGCAGGGTGATCGGCGCGATGTTCGGCAGGTGCTGTTCGCTGACGGCTTCGACGATCGGGCCGGCTTCACCGCCGACGATCTCCAGCAGCAGCGCGGTGGCGCGCTCCATGGCTTCGCGGGCCAGTTGCGAATCCACACCGCGCTCGTAGCGGTGCGAGGCGTCGGTGTGCAGGCCGTAGGAACGGGCCTTGCCAGCGACGGAGATCGGCTCGAAGAAGGCGCTTTCCAGGAACAGGTCGCGGGTCTTCTCGGTGTTGACGCCGCTGTGCTCGCCACCCATCACGCCGGCAATGGCCAGGGCGCGGGTGTGGTCGGCGATCACCAGGGTGTCGGCGCGCAGGGCAACTTCCTGGCCGTCCAGCAGGACCAGTTTCTCGCCCTCTTCGGCCATGCGCACGCGGATGCCGCCGTTGATTTCGGCGAGGTCGAAGGCGTGCATCGGCTGGCCGAGTTCGAGCATCACGTAGTTGGTGATGTCGACGGCGGCGTCGATGCTGCGCACGTCGCTGCGGCGCAGGCGTTCAACCATCCACAGCGGGGTCGGCTTGCTCAGGTCGACGTTACGGATGACACGGCCCAGGTAACGAGGGCAGGCCGCCGGGGCACTGACTTCCACCGAGCGTACTTCGTCGTGGGCAGCGGGGACAGCCGGCACTACCGGGCGGGTGACCGGGACGTCGTACAGGGCGCTGACGTCGCGGGCCAGGCCGGCCAGGGACAGGCAGTCGCCGCGGTTCGGGGTCAGGCCGATCTCGATGCTGGCGTCGTCGAGGTTCAGGTACTGGCGAATGTCCTGGCCAACCGGGGCGTCAGCGGCCAGTTCCAGCAGGCCGTCGTTCTCTTCGCTGATCTGCAGTTCGGCAGCCGAGCACAGCATGCCGAAGGACTCGACGCCGCGCAGCTTGGCTTTCTTGATCTTGAAGTCGCCCGGCAGCTCGGCGCCGATCATGGCGAACGGGATCTTGATGCCTGGGCGGGCGTTGGGGGCGCCGCAGACCACCTGGAAGGTTTCTGCGCCGTTGCTTACCTGGCACACGCGCAGCTTGTCGGCGTCCGGGTGTTGTTCGGTGGCGAGGATCTCGCCCACCACGATGCCGCTGAACTGGCCGGCAGCGGGGGTCACGCTGTCGACTTCGAGGCCGGCCATGGACAGGCGGGCGACCAGTTCGTCACGGGAGACTTGCGGGTTTACCCAACCGCGCAGCCACTGTTCACTGAATTTCATGCTGTTCTCCTAGAATTTGCGTCGATTGGGCCTAGCGGAATTGCGCCAGGAACCGCAGGTCGTTGTCGAAGAACAGACGCAAATCGTTGACGCCATAGCGCAGCATGGCCAGGCGCTCGGCGCCCATGCCGAAGGCGAAGCCCTGGAACTCTTCCGGGTCGATGCCGGACATGCGCAGCACGCTCGGGTGGACCATGCCGCAGCCCATCACTTCCAGCCAGCCGGTCTGCTTGCACACGCGGCAGCCTTTGCCGGAGCACATCACGCACTGGATATCCACTTCGGCGCTCGGCTCGGTGAAGGGGAAGAACGACGGGCGGAAGCGCACGGCCAGTTCTTTCTCGAAGAACACTCGCAGGAACTCTTCGATGGTGCCCTTGAGGTCGGCAAAGTTGATATCGCGGTCGATCAGCAGGCCTTCGACCTGGTGGAACATCGGCGAATGGGTGATATCCGAGTCGCAGCGGTAGACGCGGCCCGGGCAGACAATGCGAATCGGCGGCTGGGTCGATTCCATGGTACGCACCTGCACCGGCGAGGTGTGGGTACGCAGCAGCATGTTGGCATTGAAATAGAAGGTGTCGTGCATCGCCCGGGCCGGGTGGTGGCCGGGGATGTTGAGCGCTTCGAAGTTGTGGTAGTCGTCTTCGACCTCGGGGCCTTCGGCGATGCCGTAGCCGATGTGGGTGAAGAACTGCTCGATGCGCTCGAGAGTACGGGTGATCGGGTGCAGCCCGCCGGTGGTCTGGCCACGGCCTGGCAGGGTGACGTCGATGCATTCGGCGGCCAGGCGAGCGTTGAGCTCGGCCTCTTCAAAGGCGGCCTTGCGTGCGTTGAGCACGTCGGTGACGCGTTCCTTGGCGTCGTTGATCAGCGCGCCAACCTTGGGGCGCTCTTCGGCTGGCAGGTTGCCCAGGGTCTTCATCACCTGGGTCAGCTCGCCTTTCTTGCCGAGGAATTGGACCCGGATCTGTTCCAGGGTTGTGATGTCTTCAGCGCGTTCCACGGCCTCAAGGGCTTGGGCAACCAGCGCGTCCAGGTTTTCCATGTACAGACTCCAGATACGAAAATAGGGGAAGAGCTTTTGAAGGCTCTTCCCCTATCGATGACGTTTTACACCCGACGGCGCAGGGCGCCGGCGGATGATTGTCGTGGGTACTTAGGCCAGAACGGCTTTAGCTTTCTCGACAATTGCAGCAAACGCCGCTTTTTCGTTCACTGCCAGGTCAGCCAGAACCTTGCGGTCGATTTCGATCGACGCTTTTTTCAGGCCAGCAATCAGACGGCTGTAAGACAGGCCGTTGGTGCGTGCACCGGCGTTGATACGAGCGATCCACAGAGCGCGGAACTGACGCTTCTTCTGGCGACGGTCGCGGTAGGCGTATTGGCCTGCCTTGATGACAGCCTGCTTGGCAACACGGAATACGCGCGAACGTGCACCGTAGTAGCCTTTAGCCAGTTTCAGAATTTTCTTGTGACGCTTACGAGCGATGACGCCACGCTTTACACGAGCCATGAGTAACTTCCTCTATCTTTGACCGAAATTAACGTACGCGCAGCATGCGCTCGACTTTTGCAACGTCAGACGGGTGCAGCAAGCTGGCACCGCGCAGTTGACGCTTACGCTTGGTCGACATTTTGGTCAGGATGTGGCTCTTGAAAGCGTGCTTGTGCTTGAAGCCGGAAGCGGTTTTCAGGAAACGCTTCGCAGCACCGCTCTTGGTTTTCATTTTTGGCATGTTGGAACTCCGCATTCGATAAAATTACACATAATCATCAGGCCTGCCGTGCCCGGGAGATTACTTCTTTTTCTTGGGGGCGATGACCATCATAAGCTGGCGTCCTTCCATCTTCGGATGCTGCTCAACGGTGCCGTATTCGGCGAGGTCAGCTTCAACCCGCTTCAACAGCTCCATGCCCAGCTCCTGGTGGGCCATCTCACGGCCACGGAATCTCAGAGAGATCTTGGCCTTGTCCCCATCGGTAAGGAAACGTACCAGGTTGCGTAGTTTTACCTGGTAATCCCCATCCTCCGTCCCTGGACGAAACTTGATTTCTTTAATCTGAATCTGCTTCTGGTTTTTCTTGGCTTCGTTGGCCTGCTTCTTCTTCTCGAAGAGGTGCTTGCCGTAGTCCATGACCTTGCAGACAGGCGGTACCGCGTCTGCAGAGATCTCTACCAGATCCAGCTTCGCTTCATCAGCAATACGAAGCGCTTCATCAATCGAGACGATGCCAACCTGCTCGCCATCAGCGCCAATTAACCGAACCTCGCGGGCCGAGATATTCTCGTTGATCGGGGCTTTCGGTACAGCACGCTTATCGTTTCTCATTTCACGCTTAATAGTCATTACTCCGATTCTTGGCGACCACGCCGGGAAACCGCCTGATTCAGCAGCTCAGCGAACTGGGCGACGGGCATGGAGCCCAGGTCAGCGCCTTCGCGAGTACGCACTGCGACGGTTTGCGTTTCGACTTCACGATCCCCTATAACCAAAAGGTACGGGACCTTGAGCAAAGTATGCTCGCGGATTTTAAAGCCGATCTTCTCATTTCTCAAGTCCGACTTGGCACGGAAACCGCTACCGTTCAGAGATTTCTCAACCTCGAGGGCGAAATCGGCCTGCTTGTCGGTGATATTCATGACCACTGCCTGCGTCGGCGCCAGCCATGCCGGGAAGACGCCGGCATAGTGCTCGATGAGCATACCGATGAAGCGTTCGAACGAGCCGAGGATGGCGCGGTGCAGCATCACTGGGCGCACGCGGCTGTTGTCTTCGGCGATGTAGCTGGCATCCAGGCGCTCAGGCAGGTTCGGGTCGTACTGCAGGGTGCCGCACTGCCAGTTACGGCCCAGGCAGTCGCGCAGGGTGAACTCGATCTTCGGACCATAGAACGCGCCCTCGCCCGGCTGGTATTCCCACTCCAGGCCGGAATCGTTCAGGGCTTCGGCCAGGGCACCTTCGGCGCGATCCCACAGCTCTTCGGAACCCACGCGCTTGGCCGGGCGAGTCGAGAGCTTCATGGCGACGTCGGCGAAACCGAAGTCCTTGTACACATCAAGGGTCAGCTTGATGAAGTCGGCGGCTTCTTTCTTCACCTGTTCTTCGGTGCAGAAGATGTGCGCGTCGTCCTGCACGAAGCCACGCACGCGCATGATGCCGTGCAGCGCGCCGGACGGCTCGTTGCGGTGGCAGGCACCGAACTCGGCCAGGCGCAGCGGCAGGTCGCGGTACGACTTCAGGCCCTGGTTGAACACCTGCACGTGGCATGGGCAGTTCATCGGCTTGACCGCGTAGTCGCGGCTTTCAGAGGCCGTGGTGAACATGTTCTCGGCGTAGTTGGTCCAGTGGCCGGAACGCTCCCAGAGGATGCGGTCGACGACCTGCGGGGTCTTGATTTCCGAGTAGCCGTTTTCGCGCTGGACTTTACGCATGTACTGCTCGAGTACCTGGTAGATGGTCCAGCCGTTGGCGTGCCAGAACACCATGCCCGGCGCTTCTTCCTGCAGGTGGAACAGGTCGAGCTGCTTGCCGATCTTGCGGTGGTCGCGTTTTTCGGCTTCTTCGATGCGCTGGATGTAGGCCGCCAGCTGCTTCTTGTCTGCCCAGGCGGTGCCGTACACGCGCTGCAGCTGCTCATTCTTGGCATCGCCGCGCCAGTAGGCGCCGCTCAGCTTGGTCAGCTTGAAGGCTTTGAGGAAGCGGGTATTCGGCACGTGCGGGCCGCGGCACATGTCGACGTATTCTTCGTGGTAGTACAGGCCCATGGCCTGTTCATTCGGCATGTCTTCGACCAGGCGCAGCTTGTAGTCTTCGCCACGACTGGTGAACACGTCGATGACTTCGGCGCGCGGGGTCATCTTCTTGACCACGTCGTAGTCGGTGTCGATCAGCTGCTGCATGCGCTTTTCGATCGCAGCGAGGTCGTCCGGGGTGAAAGGACGCTCGTAGGCGATGTCGTAATAGAAGCCTTCGTCGATCACCGGGCCGATCACCATCTTGGCGGTCGGGTACAGCTGTTTCACTGCGTGGCCGATCAGGTGGGCACACGAGTGACGGATGATCTCCAGTCCCTCTGCATCTTTAGGGGTGATGATCTGCAGGGTGGCGTCGTGGTCGATCTTGTCGCAGGCATCGACGAGCTTGCCGTCGACCTTGCCGGCCAGGGTGGCCTTGGCCAGGCCGGCGCCGATCGAGGCGGCGACTTCGGCTACGGATACCGGCTGGTCGAACGTGCGTTGACTGCCATCGGGAAGAGTAATAACGGGCATGGCGCCTCCTCTCCTAGTGGTGACCCCTACCAAAGGTCACGTGGGTTGGGATGAGCCAGTACAAGATCCGCCCTGCCTTTCCCGCGGGAAAGCCTGCCTCACAGTGGCAGAGACCTTTCGGCCGGTCAGGGGCGAACCAGAGTGACTGGAGGTATAAAAAGAAATGCGGCTGCCACAGGCATACCGCAAGGGAGCCATGCTAGCACGGGGCTAGAGGGGTCGGCAGAAAATTTTGGCAAGTGTCCCTGCCAGGTGAACTTGTACGGAAAATTTCCTATCAGACCTTCTGAAGCAACCTACTCTTGATGAGACCTTAACCCAAGGAGTATCCGGTTATGCGACTTCCCTCCCTTCTGGCCGCCTGCGCCGTTAGCGCCCTGCTGCTGCCCTTGGCTGCCACTGCGGGCGATTTCCCGGCGGGCAAGGAGACCAACTACATGGCCCAGTGCCAGGAAACAGCCAAGGCGCAAGGCGTCGACGCCGCGACGGCGACCGAGCACTGTACCTGCGGCGCCCAGGCCATCAAAAAGAACTTTACCAACGAGGAGATCAAGGACCTCGACAGCTCGGACGGTGTCGACGCCAAGCTGATGCACCGTGCCCAGGCCGCCGTGCAGGCCGCCTGCAACCCGAAAAAGCTGAAATAGCTGCGTTTTATGCGGCCTTGACCCCCTTCATTTACGCTTTATCGACATAGTGCGAAGGTAATAGGCGCCTGATCCGCAGAATTAGACTATGATGTAGCCGGTGCCCCTGTAGCCTTGGCCACATCGCACCTCGAAAAAAAATCATGTTTCTGGAGATTCATCCCATGTCCAATCGCCAAACCGGCACCGTCAAATGGTTCAATGATGAAAAAGGCTTCGGCTTCATCACCCCACAAGGCGGCGGCGACGACCTGTTCGTACACTTCAAGGCCATCGAAACCGACGGTTTCAAGAGCCTGAAAGAAGGTCAGACTGTTTCCTTCGTCGCCGAGAAAGGCCAGAAGGGCATGCAGGCTGCACAGGTTCGTCCGGAGTAATTCGGATAGCTGTAAAAAACCCGCCACTTGTGGCGGGTTTTTTATTGGCTGCGAAAAGGCGCCATCGCCCTTGCAGGTCTCATCGCGATGCGACTTGCCCCGCGAGCACCATCAGCCGCAGTTGACGCGGGTGACCACACCTTTGTCATCGACATTCAGGTTCAGGCGCTCGGAGCGATACTCCAGGGTGATCATGTCGTGGGGTTTGAGGATGCGCGCCATCTGCGAGCCACTGGCTTTGCGCGCCTGCTCGAGCAACTCCGCGGTAGCCGGCTTGCCAACGGTGAAATCGGCGCCACTGGCTTCGCAGCGGCCATCGTTGCCGGCCGGGGAGGCAGGTGCGGCGGTGCCACCCGAGGTGCCGCCGGTGCTGCAGCCTGCAAGAACGGTGGCCAGCAACAGGGTCGCCAGGGAAGCGCGGGTACGGAACATGAATCCTCCTAATCGATCGTGGGAACTGCCCAATACGACAGCCCCTAAAACTGATTGTTGCAAAACTGCAAGATTCTGCCTGAACCCGGCCGTAGACGCGAAGGGCAATCGTGACGGGATTTTGCACCGAACCACTGGTTCACCCTGGCGCCGCCCTTATGCCTAAGTCGCAGGGCCAAGGTGACCAAGGCATGATTTACTGCAAACAGTGGAGTGCGCAACGCCTCCCCCTCGAACGCCAGGACCCGGTATTCGACTCCTCAGCCCAGGCCCCAGCGAGAACGCTTCATGAGCAACCACAGCATCGATGCCGACATCAAGGTCAAATGGGACGAAGGCCAGAGCGCCTATAGCCCGGGTTCGCCCGAAGAACTGGTACTGATCGCCATCGATCTGCTGGTGCGCGACCGCGGTGGTGAAGCGGCGCGCAGCTTCATCGAGCAGGTACTGGAACGCCACGCGCCACAGGCTGCTATTGCAATCGAGCCAGGCGCGCGCTGAGCAGGTCGAAGAAGCCCTGTGCGTCGCCCTCCTCCACCCAGGTGACATTGGCGGGCTGCTTGAGCACGCCGTACCAGTCGGCGACGGTCTGGCCAAAAGTCGGGCCCACACGGCTGTCGACCACCATGTGGATGTCCCGTCCCTTGAACAGCTCGGGCTTGAGCAGGTAGGCGATCACGCTGGCATCGTGCACCGGGCCGCCAGGCATGCCGTAGGTGTCCATGTCGAACTTGATGTAGGCGTTGAGGATATCCACCACCAGTTTGCTGGCCTTGTTGTTCACCGCCGCCAGTTGCTTGAGGCGTGCATCGCTGGTGAGCAGCTTGTGGGTGACGTCCAGCGGCAGGTAAGTGAGTTTGACGCCACTGGCCAGCACCACCTCGGCGGCGTGCGGGTCGGCATACAGGTTGAACTCGGCCGCCGGGGTGATATTGCCGCCGTTGAAGTGAGCGCCGCCCATGACCACCACTTCCTTGATGCCCCTGGCGATGTCCGGCTTCTGGATCAGCGCCAGGGCCAGGTTGGTCTGCGGGCCGAGCATGGCGACGGTGATGCTGTGGGGCTCGGCGGCGCCCAGGGTATCGACCAGGTATTGCACGGCGTTGCCTTTGGCCAAGGGTTGTTTCGGCTCATGCACCTGGATACCGGTCAGCCCTTCTTCACCGTGCACATTGGCGGCATAGATCGGCGCGCGCACCAACGGCCGCCCTGCCCCGGCATAGACCGGAATTTCTTCACGGCCACCCCATTCACGGGCCAGCCGGGCGTTGCGCGAGGTCTTGTCCAGGCGCACGTTGCCGGCGACCGTGGTGATGGCGCGGATTTTCAGCTCGTCAGGCGAAGCCATGGCCAGCAGTAGCGCGACCACGTCGTCGGCGCCGGGGTCGGTGTCGATGATCAGGTCACGCGGGGCGGCCATGACGGTGGTGGTGGCTAGCGCGGACATGAGCACGGCTCCTTGCAGCAGGCGTTTGAACATTGGGTTTTCCTTTCTCCAATTGCTTGAACTTATCGCCCCCCTGTGGGAGCGGCGGTTCGCCGCTGCGATTTACCCGCGAACACCGGCGAAGCCGGTGCCATGCATCGGCGGCGCCTGATTCGCGGGTAAACCCGCTCCCACAAGGGTTGTAGATAGCTAGGCAGCGGCATTACCACCAAGGCTTCAGAAAGTGACGCCCGCCACCAGGGCGATATTGCTGTAAGGCTTGCACTCACCCGTGCGCACCACGGCCCGGGCCTGCTGGCACAACACCTTGAATTCAGCGTGGGTCAGTAACTGGCACGGGCCGATCACCCCCTCGCCACGCAAACGTTCAACCTCCACCAACGCCGGCGGCGCAGCCTGGATGATTTCCTCGGCCAGCACATGCCGCTCCACCTGCATCTCGCTCAACACCACCCGCAGCACGCTGGCGAAGTCGGGAATCCCCGGCGTCAGCGCCAGGTCGATCAGCTCAACCCCTGGCGGCACCGGCAAACCGGCATCACCGATCACCACAATGTCGCCATGGCCCAACCCGGCAATAACCCGTGACAGGGCAATGTTCAGCAGCGGCGTCTTCTTCATGGCGCCAGCTCCCGCAGATAGGGAATCGAAGGCTGGGCACCCGCGCGGGTAACCGACAACGCCGCTGCACGCTGCCCGAAAACGATTGCGTCGTTGAGCGAAAGGCCACGGGCCAAGCCGGCGGCAAAGCCACCGACAAAGGTGTCACCGGCCGCCGTGGTGTCCACCGCGTTGACCGGCGCGACGGGGAAGTGCCTGTCGCCCTGCCCGTCGACAAACAATGCACCCTGGGCACCCAGGGTGACGATCACCTTCCCAGCCCCCAGCTGTATCAACTGCTCGCCAGCACGGCGAGCACTGTCGAGGTCGGTCACCGCCACCCCGGTCAGCGCCTCGGCCTCGCTTTCGTTAGGGATCAGGTAGTCGACCTGGGCGTACCAGCCCACCGGCAGCGGGCCGGTGGCCGGCGCCGGGTTGAGGATCACGGTCTTGCCCAGCTCGCGCCCGCGCGCCAGGGTCCAGGCCACGGTCTCGGCAGGCACTTCAAGCTGGCAGATGATCACTTCGGCCTGCTGCAGCAACGCGTCGAAGCGTTGCACCGACTCAGGAGTGAGCAAGCCATTGCCACCCGCAATGATGACGATGGCGTTCTGGCTGGCGGCATCCACCACGATCAGCGCCACGCCACTGGAAACGCCCGGACAGATGCCGACGCCCCGGCAGTCGACACCCTCCACTTCCAGCGCCTTGCGCAGCTGCTGGCCATAGGCATCGTCACCCACATTGCCGACCATCGCCACGCTGGCGCCCAACCGGGCCACGGCCACGGCCTGGTTGGCGCCCTTGCCGCCGGGCACGGTGAAGAAGCTGTCACCGGCCAGGGTCTCACCGCCCCGTGGCAGGCGCTGGGCGCGGGCCACCAGGTCCATGTTGAGGCTGCCGACCACTACCACCTTGGCATCCATGGGCATTCCTTAACGGTAATCGTTGAACAGGTCCGGGCGCGGCCCGGTGGATTCGCGCAGGACGATGCGCGGCGCGACGATGCGCTGCTCCACCGCCCCACAGCTCGGAGCGCCAATGCGCGACAGCAGCAGCGCCGCCGCGCTCTCGCCCAGCTCGCGGATCGACTGGCCGACGGTGGTCAGCGCCGGGTACACATAGCGGCTCAGTTCGATGTCGTCGAAACCGATCACCGACAGCTCGCCTGGCACATTGATATTGCGTTCGGCGGCGGCGCGCAGCACGCCAAAGCCGATCATGTCGTTGCCAGCGAAGATCGCCGTCGGCCGCTGGCCATCGAGCAGCCGTGCCGCGGCGGCATGGCCTCCGGGGCTGGTGAAGTCGCTGTGCAACACATGGCCGGCGGCAATGCGTAGCCCGGCCTCGGCCATGGCCCGACGGAAACCGGCCAGGCGCAGTTGGCTGACGCCGGTGTCCACCGGGCCTGCGATGGTGGCGATGTCGCGATGGCCCAGCTCCAGCAAGTGGCGGGTGGCCAGGTAAGCGCCGTGTTCGTGATCGATCCGCACAAGGTCTGCCTCGACGCCGTCCAGCGCGCGGTCGACGATGACCATGGGCGTGCGCACGCAGGCCAGGCTGTCGAGCAGGTCACGCTCCTCGCCCACCGAGGCGACAACCAGGCCGTCGATGCGTTTTTCCAGCAGCACGCGCAGGTAGCTGCGCTGCTTCTGCGGATCGTCGTCGGAGTTGCACAGGATCACGCAGTAGCCGTTGCGCTCGCAGGCATCCTCGATGCCCCGTGCCAGCTCGGCGAAGTACGGGTTGACGCTGTTGGGCACCAGCAGGCCGATGGTGGCGGTGCTGCGGGCCTTCAGCGAGCGGGCCACGGCGCTGGGCACGTAGTCGAGCTCGGCGATCGCCGCCTCGACCTTCAGGCGCACGTGTTCGCTGACCGGACGGGTCTTGTTCAGTACATGGGACACGGTGGTGTAGGAAATACCCGCCAGTGCCGCGACATCTTTGATGGTGGCCATGTTTTATCAGTTCCGCCGGTTCGCACGCCGGCTACGGTAAGTGTCGAGCACCACGGCGATGACGATGACCGCCCCGGTGATGATGCGTTTGGTGGGCTCCGAAGCACCGATCTGGGCAAGGCCTGCGGCCAGCACCGAGATGATCAGCACCCCGAAGAACGTACTGATGACCGAGCCGCGCCCACCCATCAGGCTGGTGCCGCCGATCACCACGGCGGCGATCACCTGCAGCTCCAGGCCGGCCCCGGCGTTGGGATCGGCGGCCTCCAGGCGGGAAATCTGGAACAGCGCGGCCAGGCCTGCGAGCACGCCCATCAGGGCGAACACCAGGATCTTGTACGGGCGCGGGTCGATGCCGGCCAGGCGCACGGCTTCTTCGTTGGTGCCGATGCCGATCAGGTAGCGGCCGAACACCGTGCGGGTCAGCACCAATTGGGCCAGCACGATCACCAGCAAGCCAATGATGAAGGCCGGCGAAATGCCGAAGGCGATGGGGTTGGAGAACCAGGCGAAGGCATCGCCGATGTAGGCGGTGCGCGAGTCGGTGAACTGGTAGGCCAGGCCCCGGGCCATCTCCAGCACGCCCAGCGAGACGATGAACGACGGGATGCGCCAGGCCACGGTAATGCTGCCGGTGATGCTGCCGGCCAGCGCCGCCACGGCCATGCCGAGCAAGGCGGCAGGCAGCACGCCCCAGCCCCAGCCGAGGATCGCCACGCTGACCGTGGAGGCGGCCAGCGCCAGCACCGAGCCCACCGACAGGTCGATACCGCCGATGATCAACACGAAGGTCATGCCCACCGCCAACACCATCAGGTCGGGGATCTGGTTGGCCAGGGTGCTGAAGGTGGCATAGGAGAGAAAGTGGCTGCTGAGCAACGAGAACAGCACGATCATCGCCAGCAGAGCGCCGGCCAGGCCCAGGTAGGTGCCCAGGCCATAATAGTTGCCGCTGCGGCGGGCGGGCACGGCGCCCGGAGTGTCGAGAGGGGTGGTTTTCATGCGTCCATCCTGGGAGCTGCGTCGTGCAGCAGGGCATCACGTTTCTGGTAGCCGGCAAAGGCGGCGGCAAGCAGCTGGTCCTGGCTCCAGCGGTCACGGTCGAAGGTGTCGATCAGGCGCCCGGCGGACAGCACGGCGATGCGGTCGCAGATCAGCATCAGCTCGCGCAGGTCGCTGGACACCACCACCAGGGCCTTGCCCTGGCGAGCGAGCTCGGCGAGCAGGCCATAGATATCGAACTTGGCACCCACGTCGATCCCGCGGGTGGGCTCGTCGAACAGCAGCACCTGGCAGTCACGCTCGAGCCAACGGCCGATCACCACCTTCTGCTGGTTGCCGCCGGACAGCTCGCCCACCGCCTGCGTCGGGCCGGCGCTGCGAATGCGCATGGCGCTGATCTGACGTTCGGCCAGGCTGCGCTCGGCGTCGCGATCGAGCACACCGCCACGGGACACCGCGCCCAGGTTGCCCAGGGCGATGTTGGCGCTGATCGACTGGGTCAGCAGCAAGCCTTCGCCCTTGCGGTCCTCGGTGATCAGGGCGATGCCGGCGGCCACGGCGGCCTTGGGCGAGTCGATGCTCACTGGCTGCGGCGGCAGGCCAAGGGCGATCTGCCCGCTGTCGGCGCGGTCGGCGCCGTAGATCAGGCGCAGCAGCTCGGTGCGCCCGGCACCGATCAGCCCGGAGATGCCGAAGATCTCCCCTGCCCTTACTTCGAACGACACCTCACGCACCTTGTCGCCACGGCTGAGCTTGTCGACCTTGAGCAACGGCGCGCCGATCTGGCGGCGGCCAAGGTCGATGTGTTCACCCAGCTCGCGGCCGACCATCAGGTTGACCAGCTCGTTGCTGTTGTAGCGCTGGATCGGCTCGGCGCATACCAGCTTGCCGTCGCGCAGCACGGCGATGCGCTGGGCTACGCGCTGCAGCTCTTCGAGGCGGTGCGAGATATAGACGATGGCCACGCCACGCTGGCGCAGGCGCTCGATCTGGGTGAACAGCAGTTCCACCTCACGGCTGGTGAGCATGGCCGTGGGCTCGTCGAAGATCAGCACATGGCAGTCGCCAATCAGGTTGCGGGCGATCTCGACCATCTGTTGGTGGCCGATCCCCAGCTCGCCAACCGGGGTGTCCGGGTCGATGGCCTCCAGGCCCACCTGGGCCATGGCCGCCGTGGCCAGCTGGCGCAGGCGCTTCTGGCTGATCCAGCCGAAGCGGCTGGGCAGGTTGTCGAGGAACAGGTTCTCGGCCACGGTCAGGGTCGGCAGCAGGTTGAGCTCCTGCATCACCATGCGCACCCCAAGGCGCTCGGCCTCGGCGCGGCTGCCGGGGTTGTAGGGCTGGCCGCGGTAGTGCATCTGCCCGGCGGTGGGGATTTCCAGGCCGCTGATCAGCTTGGACAGGGTCGACTTGCCCGCACCGTTTTCGCCGGTCAGCGCCAGCACCTCGCCGCCGCGCAGCTCGAGGGTGACATCGCCGAGCACCGGCTGGGCGTAGGTCTTGCCCAGGCCGCTGACGGCCAGCATGGTTTCATTGGCCGGTACTGACATGGCCATCTCTCCCAACATGTTCAATTAGCACGCCCCCTGTGGGAGCTGGCTTGCCAGCGATGACGGCAACTCGGTGCATGGCACCGGCTTCGCCGGTGATCGCTGGCAAGCCAGCTCCCACAAGCCAATCACTGGGTAATCAATTCCACCGGCGTCTGGATCACATTGTCGGCATCCACGGCAGGCCTCTCGCCCTTGAGCACCGCCAACGCCGCCTGGATGCCAAACACCGCCTGCTGGCTGGCGGCCTGGTCGAGGGTGGCGAGCACGCGGCCATCCTTGAGCATCGGCTTGATGGCCTTGATGTTGTCGTAGCCGACCACCTGCACCTGGCCGGCCTTGCCCGCTGCGCGCACGGCCGAGACCGCCCCCAGCGCCATGCTGTCGTTGCCGGCCAGCAGCGCCTTGAGTTCGGGGTATTCGTTGAGCATCGAGGCGGCCACGGCGTTGCCTTTGTCGATTTCCCAATTGCCGGATTGCACCGAGACGATCTTCATCTGCGCGGCTTCCATGGCGTCCTTGAAGCCGGCGGTGCGCTGCTGGGCGTTGGTGGTGGTCGGCACGCCCTCGATGATGCCAACCTGATCGCCGGCCTTGAGCTTCTCTTTAGCCAGGTAATCGCCGACGAGGCGCGCGCCCTTGCGGTTGTCGGGGCCGACAAAGGGCACGCTGATGCCCTTGCTCTTGAGCAGTTCGGGGTCGAGGCGGTTGTCGATGTTGATCACCACCACGCCTTTGTCCATGGCCTTCTTCACCGCCGCGACCAACGCCTTGGAGTCGGCCGGCGCGATCACCAGGGCCTTGGCGCCTGAGTTGACCATCTGCTCGACGATGCGGATCTGCTCACCGGTGTCGGTTTCATTCTTGATGCCGTTGGCGATCAGCTCGAAATCTTGGGGATGGGCTTTCTGGTAGTCCTTGGCGCCGTCTTCCATGGTGCGGAAGAACTCGTTGGCCAAAGACTTCATCACCAGGGCGACCTTGGGCGCGTCCTCGGCATGGGCGGCAGACAGTGGCAGGGCGAACATCAGCGAAGAGAGCACAGCGACGGCCAGCGGACGACCGGAGAACGGCAGTTTCATGGAAATGACTCCGAATTTTGTGTTTTTTATCGGATGCAAACGTTTGCGGTGACTCACTATGGAAACAGGTCCCGCGTTTGTCAAATCCAGTACGTAGGCAAAGCGCCAGCACGCACGCCAGATTATCCGCAATTTATCCGAAAAACCGAACACTTTTCCTACGCTTGTTCGGGATGCCGAACGACGGCAACCCGCGCAGTCTCACGCACTCAGGTTACACATGATGAATATCAACGGCTTACAGATGAAAAACGACGAACGGTAAGGCCTGGTACGAAATCTGCCTGACTGTGGTGCGACACAGCGAACATCTCATTAGGAAGAGAGAAGAAGAACTATGATCAACATCGCACTCAAGGCCTTCACCCCGGCCACCCTGGCCCTGCTGCTGGCCCTGCCGACCTCCGTTTCGGCCAAGGAAGCCGAGCAACAACAGAAGCTCGCCAACGTGGTGATCCTCGCCACTGGCGGCACCATCGCCGGTGCCGGTGCCAGCGCCGCCAACAGCGCCACCTACCAGGCCGCCAAGCTCGGCATCGACAAGCTGATCGCCGGCGTGCCGGAACTGGCCGACATCGCCAACGTGCGCGGCGAGCAGGTCATGCAGATCGCCTCCGAAAGCATCAGCAACGATGACCTGCTCAAGCTGGGCAAGCGTGTTGCCGAACTGGCCGACAGCAAGGACGTCGACGGCATCGTCATCACCCACGGCACCGACACCCTGGAAGAAACCGCCTACTTCCTCAACCTGGTGGAGAAGACCGACAAACCGATCGTGGTGGTCGGCTCCATGCGCCCGGGCACCGCCATGTCCGCCGACGGCATGCTCAACCTGTACAACGCCGTGGCCGTGGCCAGCGACAAGCAGAACCGTGGCAAAGGCGTGCTGGTGACCATGAACGACGAGATCCAGTCCGGCCGCGATGTGAGCAAGTCGGTCAACATCAAGACCGAAGCCTTCAAGAGCGCCTGGGGCCCGATGGGCATGGTAGTGGAAGGCAAGTCCTACTGGTTCCGCCTGCCGGCCAAGCGCCACACGGTCAACTCCGAGTTCGACATCAAGACCATCAGCAGCCTGCCTGCCGTGGACATTGCCTACGGCTACGGCAACGTCACCGACACCGCCTACAAGGCCCTGGCCCAGGGTGGCGCCAAGGCGATCATCCACGCCGGTACCGGCAACGGTTCGGTATCGTCGCGCGTCGTCCCTGCCCTGCAGGAACTGCGCAAGAACGGCGTGCAGATCATTCGTTCGTCCCACGTCAACCAGGGTGGTTTCGTTCTGCGCAACGCCGAACAGCCTGACGACAAGAACGACTGGGTCGTGGCCCACGACCTGAACCCGCAGAAAGCCCGCATCCTGGCCATGGTCGCCATGACCAAGACCCAGGACAGCAAGGAACTGCAGCGTATCTTCTGGGAATACTGATCCCGGCCTGAACCCGCCGCGGCGCCCGGCCGCGACGGGTTCACTCCATCAAGCGATGACGATCTGGCCGTCCGCCAGGCCCTGCCCGGCAATGCCCACCAGTGTCACGCTGTCCTTGCCGAATGTCAGCACCAGGTCATCACCCACCTGGCTCAGGTGATCACGGAAGTCTCGCGACGCCGTGCCACCGTCCACCCCCATGAACACCAGACGGTCCTGGCTGCTGAAGTCCAGCACCCGGTCCTGGCCGAAATGGCCGTCGAACAGAAAGGTGTCGCGCCCTGCCCCACCGCTGAGCAGGTCGTTGCCGGCACCGCCCACCAGCACATCATTGCCCGCACCGCCCACCAGGCGGTCGTCGCCGTCCAGGCCGAACAACCACTGGCCCTGCTTGCCGGCCACCAGGGTGTCGCCCGCCTGGCTGCCGCTTTGCGAGGCGGCGTAGAGGTTGAGCTTGCCGCTGGAGAGCAAGCCATCGACGCCAACCGTGTGGCTGACCTCCTTGCTGAAGAACACCAGGCTCGTCTCCTGGCTCACCAGGCTCTCGACGTTGCGCACCAGGCTGATGCCGCCTTCGGCGTCGCGCACGTACAGCGTCCCTTGCCCGTCACGGGCAATGCTCAGGTTGGCCAGCGCGTCGCCGAGCTTCAAGGTGTCGTGGCCGCTGCCACCGTCGATCAGGTTGAAACCGCCTAGGTCACGGAACGTGTCATTGCCGCCTAGTCCTTCCAGGTAGTCGTTACCACGCCCGCCCTGGATAAGGTCGGCCTGCTCGCTGCCGATTATGAAAGTGCTGCCCTTGTGCGTCTCGGCGTTGCGGTTGAGGTCCTGCACCCAGATCGAGCCCCGGGTGACGTCGGACAGGTTGCTGACCACGATGGTCGAGTCGCGGCTGGTCCACTGATAGAAGCCGGAGTCCAGCACCCGGCCCAGGCCGTCGGTATAGGCCGCCGGCAGGTGCGACAGCCAGGTGGCGATATTGCCGATGGAGTACGGCAGCAGGTTCCAGGCGTCCGAGGCGTAATGGTCGTTGAAGTTGACGATGTTGTCGGTGGCCGAAGCCTTGGCAGCGTCGTGCACGCCCAGGGTGCCCCAGGTGACCGACGTGCCGTCGAGCGCACGGAACACCGGATCGTTTTCGTAGCCGATGTTGAGCACCTTGTCAGGGTTTGCCGCCTGGGTGGGCGAGGCGAAGGCAACGTAGCGCGCGTCATCAAAGAAGCCACCCCAGCGCGTACCGCTCAGGTCGGCCAGGCTGTTGACCGCCAGGCCGCCCAGGCTGTGGCCGCTGACGGTAATGTCGGCGCCGCTCAGGCCGTTGGCCTTGGCGAATGCCGCGACGTCACCGAGCAGGCCATCGAAGGCCTTGGCCGCGTAGTCGCGGGCATAACCGGCAGGCCCCAGCGCCGCCAACAGGTCGTTCACCGCATCGCCCAGGGTGTCCCCCAGCAGGTTCTCGCGGGGGCCGCTGGTGCCACGGAAGGCGATGCCGATCCCGCTCAGCTGGCCATTGGCATCGTAGCGCCCGAGGATTTCCACCTGGGCACTGGTGTAGCCCGGCGTTTCCCCGTGAAAGGTACCGCGGGCGTCGGTGTGGCCGTTGTAGCCCAGCTGCGCGGCGCTGATCGGCGTCCAGCCGGCGGCCTTCACCTGGGCCAGCGCCTTGGCTTCGGAATCGGGGTTCCACGGGATGCCGGGGATCACCCCCTGGCTGTCGCTGCCGCCGATCAACGCCTTGACCAGCGTGGCCGGCAGGCCAAGGCCGAAGCCATGTTGCTGGTAGCCGACGGCAAAGCCGTCGTCGATGCCATGGTAGGCGTACATGGCCAGGGCCATGGCGTCCTGGTAAAGCGCGCCGGAGGCGGCGCTGTCGAGCTGCTTGTAATCGAATACGGGCATTGTTTGACGTCCTTGTTGCAGGTAGGAAAAACGCCCCAGCGACATCGTCCACTGACACGACTGACGGGCGAAGGGCCAAGTTCGCACGGGGCTCGACCTCAGGTCCAACGCCGTGCCTGGGGCTACCCTGCCAAAGGTGCGGGCATAAAACCTGTACATGCATACAGATAAAACTTGCCTGCCCGCCCTGCCTTGCGCATCCTAGTGCCCCATCTCCAACGATGAAGCGTTGCCGGCCATGCGCCTCTTTCTCTGCGAAAAACCCTCCCAGGCAAAAGACATCGCCAAGGTGCTCGGCGCCCAGCGCCGTGGCGATGGCTGCTGGCAAGGCACCGACCTGTGCGTCACCTGGTGCATCGGCCACCTGCTGGAAACCGCGCCACCAGACAGCTACGACGAACGCTACAAACGCTGGTCCCTCGATGACCTGCCGATCATCCCCGACAAATGGAAGATGACGGTCAAGCCCAAGACCGCCAGCCAGTTCAAGGCGGTCAAGCGCCTGCTGGGCGAGGCCCGCGAGCTGGTGATCGCCACCGACGCCGACCGCGAGGGCGAGATGATCGCCCGCGAACTGGTCGAGCACTGCCGCTACCGTGGCCCCATCCAGCGCCTGTGGTTGTCGGCACTGGACGATGCCTCGATCCGCAAGGCCCTGGGGCGCCTGCTGCCTGGCCAGGAAACCTTCAGCCTGTACCACTCGGCCCTGGGCCGCTCGCGTGCCGACTGGCTGATCGGCATGAACATGAGCCGCCTGTTCACCCTGCTCGGCCGCCAGTCCGGCTACCAGGGCGTGCTGCCGGTGGGCCGGGTGCAAACCCCGACGTTGCGCCTGGTGGTGGACCGCGACCGCAGCATCGCCGATTTCGTGCCTGTGCCGTTCTGGGCCATCGACGTGCAGCTGGAAAGCACAGGCCAGGTGTTCAATGCCCAGTGGCGCGCGCCGGAAGACGCCTGCGACGACCAGGGCCGCTGCCTGCAACAGGCGTTGGCGCAGCAGGCCGCCGCCGCCATGCAGGCAGCGGGCACGGCGCGGGTGCTCAAGGTTGCCACCGAGCGCGTGCGCGAAGCGGCGCCGCTGCCCTTCGACCTGGGCACGCTGCAGGAGCTGTGCTCGAAAAAGTTCGGCCTGGGCGCCCAGGAGACGCTGGACATCGCCCAGGCCCTGTACGAAACCCACAAGCTGATCACCTACCCGCGCAGCGACAGCGGCTACCTGCCGCTCAGCCAGCACGGCGAGGCACCAGCAATCCTCGCCGCCCTGCAACGTGCCGACGCCAGCCTCGCACCGTTGCAGGCGCATCTTGAGCCCCAGCGCCGCTCACGGGCGTGGAACGACCAGAAGGTCAGCGCCCACCACGGCATCATCCCCACCGCCGCCGCCAGCGACCCGGCGCGCCTGCCGCCCAAGTACAAGGCGGTCTACACGCTGATCCGCGCCCGCTACCTGGCGCAGTTCCTGCCCAACCACGAATACGACCGCACCCAGGCCGAGTTCGACTGCGCCGGGCAAGCGCTGCGCGCGGTGGGCAAGCAGATCGTCGAGCCGGGCTGGCGCCGCGCCCTGCCCGAGGCACTCACCCCGGCCAAAGGCCGCGAAGCACCACCGGCTCAGGTGCTGCCCGCCCTGCGCGAAGGGCAGGACTGCGCGCTGCATGATCTGCAACTGAAAGACCTGTGGACCCAACCGCCCAAGCCGTTCACCGAGGGCGACCTGATCAAGGCGATGAAGAACGTCGCCAAGCTGGTGGATGACCCGCTGCTCAAGCAGAAGCTCAAGGAAACCACCGGTATCGGCACCGAGGCCACCCGCGCCAGCATCATCCAGGGCCTGCTCGATCGGGGTTATCTGGTCAAGCATGGCAAGGCGCTGTCGGCGACACCCGCGGCGTTCAGCCTGATCGATGCCGTGCCCCGCGCCATCGCCGACCCCGGCACCACGGCCATCTGGGAGCAGGCGCTGGACATGGTGCAAAGCGGTGAGATGAGCCTTGAGGAGTTCGTCGCCCGGCAGTCGGCCTGGATGGGCAAGCTGGTGCAGCGCTGCGCGGGGATGCGCCTGAACATCAGCGGCCCACCCCTCGCGCCGGGAGGCAAGGGTGCGCCGTGGAAGAAGAAGCGTGGGGGTGGCGGCAAGCGCAAGGCGGAGCCAGGGGTGGCCAAGGCCACAACCCCGCGCCGGCGCAAGACTGCCGGCAAGTCATGAACCATCGCGGGGGGACGGGCCGCGGCGGGGGGCGGCAGGGGCAGGGCCCCCCGAAACGTTGGGGAAAAAAAACCACCAGA
>NZ_JBDJLM010000052.1:0-36638 GCF_039673365.1 Pseudomonas sp. TWI923
GCTGAAACTGGACCCGCCCTGACACGAGCGCGTGGCAAGCCCGCTCCCACGCCACTGGGTGTCTGGCGTGGGCGCGGGCTTGCCCCGCGATTTGCTGCTGGCTAGTTACAGCCCGTTACGCGCCTTGAACTCGCGGCGACGACGGTGCAGCACTGGCTCGGTGTAGCCGTTTGGCTGCTTGGCACCTTCAACCACCAGCTCGATTGCCGCCTGGAACGCGATGTTGTCATCGAAGTTCGGCGCCATCGGGCGGTACTGGGCGTCACCGGCGTTCTGCTTGTCCACCACCGCGGCCATGCGCTTGAGGCTTTCCAGCACCTGCTCCTGGGTGACCACGCCATGGCGCAGCCAGTTGGCCAGCAGCTGGGCCGAAATGCGCAGGGTGGCGCGGTCTTCCATCAGGCCGACGTCGTTGATGTCCGGCACCTTCGAGCAACCCACGCCGTGGTCGATCCAGCGCACCACGTAGCCGAGGATGCCCTGGGCGTTGTTGTCCAGCTCGTTGCGGATCTCGTCGGCCGACCAGTTGGTGTCGGCGGCCAGCGGGATGGTCAGGATGTCGTCCACCGAGGCCGGGGCACGCTGGGCCAGCTCGCGCTGACGAGCCTGCACGTCGACCTTGTGGTAGTGCAGGGCGTGGAGGGTGGCGGCGGTCGGCGATGGTACCCAGGCGGTGTTGGCGCCGGCCAGCGGGTGGGCGATCTTCTGCTCGAGCATCGCGGCCATCAGGTCGGGCATGGCCCACATGCCTTTGCCGATCTGCGCACGGCCTTGCAGGCCGGTGGCCAGGCCGACGTCGACGTTGTTGTTCTCGTAGGCGCCGATCCACTTCTCGTTCTTCATGGCGCCCTTGCGCACCACGGCGCCGGCTTCCATGGAGGTGTGGATTTCGTCACCGGTGCGGTCGAGGAAGCCGGTGTTGATGAACACCACGCGCTCGGCGGCGGCCTTGATGCAGGACTTGAGGTTGACCGTGGTACGGCGCTCCTCGTCCATGATGCCGACCTTGACGGTGTTGCGTTTCATGCCCAGCAGGTCTTCGACGCGGCTGAAGATTTCGGCGGCGAAGGCCACTTCTTCCGGGCCATGCATCTTCGGCTTGACGATGTACACGCTGCCGCTGCGGGTGTTCTTGCGGCTGGTGTTGCCGTTGAGGTTGTGCAGGGCGATCAGGTTGGTGAACAGGCCGTCCTGGATGCCTTCGGGGATTTCGTTGCCCTGTGCGTCGAGGATCGCTGGGTTGGTCATCAGGTGACCAACGTTGCGCACGAACAGCAGCGAACGGCCGTGCAGGGTGACGCTGCCGCCGTTGGGGGCTGCGTATTCGCGGTCCGGGTTCATGGTGCGGGTGAAGGTCTTGCCGCCTTTGCTCACGCTCTCGGCCAGGTCGCCTTTCATCAGGCCCAGCCAGTTGCGGTAGACGATCACCTTGTCAGCGGCGTCGACGGCGGCGACCGAGTCTTCGCAGTCCATGATGGTGGTCAGCGCCGATTCCATCAGGATGTCTTTCACGCCAGCGGCGTCGGTGCTGCCGACCGGGGTGCTGGCATCGACCTGGATCTCGAAGTGCAGGCCGTTGTGCTTGAGCAGCACGGCGGTCGGTGCGGCGGCGTCGCCGTGGAAACCGATCAGTTGGGCGTCGTCACGCAGGCCGCTGTTGCTGCCGCCCTTGAGGGCCACGACCAGCTTGCCGCCTTCGATGCGGTAGGCGGTGGAGTCGACGTGGGAGCCGGCCGCCAGTGGCGCGGCTTCGTCGAGGAAGGCGCGGGCGAAGGCGATCACTTTGTTGCCACGCAGCTTGTTGTAGCCTTGACCCTTTTCGGCGCCGCCTTCATCGCTGATCACGTCGGTGCCGTACAGCGCGTCATACAGCGAGCCCCAGCGGGCGTTGGCGGCGTTCAGGGCGAAGCGGGCGTTCATCACCGGCACCACCAGCTGTGGGCCGGCCATGTGGGCAATTTCTTCGTCGACGTTTTGCGTGGTGGCCTGGAAATCGTCTGCTTGTGGCAGCAGGTAGCCGATTTCCTGGAGGAATGCTTTGTAGGCTACGGCGTCGTGGGCCTGGCCTTTGCGTGCCTGGTGCCAGGCATCGATCTTGGCTTGCAGCTCGTCGCGCTTGGCGAGCAGGGCTTTGTTCTTGGGAGCGAGGTCTTTGATGATCTCTGCCGCCCCGGCCCAGAACTTGTCGGCTTCGATGCCGGTTCCAGGGATCGCTTCGTTATTGACGAAGTCGTACAGGGCCTTGGCGACCTGAAGGCCACCGACTTGAACGTATCCAGTCATTGCTTGCCTCACCTCTGCTCAGCTATTTCGCTTTCGCTCTTCTGTATTAAGCCTGTAGCGCTTCTCTAAACACGGCACCAGTGCATGCGCTCGTCGGGCGAGCGCGGCTGGGTGCGGCTCGCCAGACTGGCTGGCGGGCGGCTCGCGTATTTTCACAGGCGCCTTGGCAGACATCCAAACGACGCTTTGTAGTCCGCGTCGACGCATACTACATGAAGCAGCAGGCAGGTAAACATCAGACTAAAAGCGTCGCTGCGTGACCGGTAAGTCGCGTAGGGTCACGCCGGGAGAGGGTATGTTCGCAAAAAACAGGTGGATTGTTCCAGATAAATCTTGAAACAGTACACGATTGGTCGGTCAGACTGTCCTGCGGCAGGTTGCCGCGCCTTGCCTATACTGATTCGGTCCCTGTTGTTCGGCCGTTTGACACGGCCCTGACCGAACCTGAAGGAGTGGCCTGTGGACCATCTCGTACTCACCGTGATCGCCCCCGACAAGGCCGGGCAGGTCGAACGTATTGCCCAATGCATCGCCGATCACAGCGGCAACTGGCTGGAGAGCCGTATGTCGCGCATGGCCGGGCAGTTCGCCGGGATCCTGCGGGTGGCGGTGCCTGCAGAGAACTACGACGAACTGGTCGTGTCGCTCAATAAGCTGTCGAAATACGATATTCGCGTGCTGATCGCCGAGAGCGGCATCGAGCCGTCCTGTACCTGGAAGCCGATCGCCATGGAGCTGGTGGGCAACGACCGGCCGGGCATTGTCCGTGATATCACCCGGTTGCTGGCGGAGCAAGGGGTCAACGTCGAGCGTTTGAGCACCGAGGTGCGGCCGGCGCCGATGAGCAGCGAACCGCTGTTCCATGCCGACGCCCTGCTGGCGTTGCCGTTGACCTTGGCCCTGGATGATTTGCAGGCGAAGCTGGAGAGCCTGGCGGATGACCTGATGGTGGAGTTGAAGTTGCGGCCGGAGGAGTGAGGCGAGTTGGTCGGGGCTGCTGTGCAGGCCATCGCCGGCAAGCCGGCTCCCACAGGGGCGTGCTCATTCCAAGACTGTGGGAGCCGGCTTGCCGGCGATGGGGTGCGAAGCGCCCCCAGCTTTATCCAGATTCGACGGGGACGCTCCTGTGGATAACCTGGGGGCGTACCGCTACAGCCCAACAACGGTGCAGGCTGGCGCGATTTGAGCAAAAAACACCCAGTAATCAGTAGCTTGTGCACAAACCACGGGGACGAGGGTGTGGATAACCTCTGGAGCGCTTGCTGCAGGCCAAGCACGGCGTGGCCTGCAGGGGTTTGAGCATTATTTGATCAGTCGCGCTTGCGCAAACTGAGCCAGGCATCGATGCTGTACACGGCCAGGCCCGCCCAGATGCAGGCGAAGGCCATCAATGTGCTGGACGACAAATGCTCGCCGAACAGCAGCACCGCCTGCAGCAGCACCAGGGTCGGCGCCAGGTACTGCAGGAAGCCCAAGGTGGTGTACGGCAAGTGACGGGCGGCGGCGTTGAAGCACACCAACGGAATCAGGGTCACCGGGCCGGCGGCGATCAGCCACAGCGCTTCGCTGCTGCTGAAGAAGTCCGGGCTGGCGCTGTTGGCGGTGGGGTGCAGAAGCAGCCAGCCGATGGCCAATGGCACCAGCATCCAGGTTTCCACCACCAGCCCCGGCAATGCGGCCACTGGCGCCTGTTTACGAATCAAGCCATAGAAGCCGAACGACAGCGCCAGAGCCAGCGACACCCATGGCAGGCTGCCGACCTGCCACACCTGCTGTGCCACTCCCAATGCCGCCAGCCCTACCGCCAGCCATTGCAGACGGCGCAGGCGTTCGCCGAGCAACAGCATGCCCAGCAGCACATTGATCAGCGGGTTGATGTAGTAGCCCAGGCTGGCCTCGAGCATGCGCCCGTTGTTCACAGCCCACACGTACGTCAGCCAGTTGCCGGCGATCAGCGTGCCGCTCAGGGCCAGGATGGCCAGACGGCGTGGGTTGTCACGCAGCTCGCGCCACCAGCCGGGGTGTTTCCACACCAGCAGCAACAACGAGCCGAACAGCGCCGACCACAGCACCCGATGGACGATGATTTCCACCGCCGGGACGCTCTGGATGGCTTTGAAGTACAGGGGGAACAGGCCCCAGATGATGTAGGCGCCGAGGCCCAGAATGTACCCGCGACGCGGGTTGGCGGCGTGCATGCAGAATCCTTGCTTAGGTAGCTAAATAACGCGACGCCTATTGTAGACAGAGCGCGCTGTGCTTCTAGAACAATTTCAACGGTTGTTCATCCAGCGCAGCCATCTGTTCGCGCAGCGCGAGGATCTGGTCGCCCCAGTAACGCGGCTGGCCGAACCAGGGGAAGCTCGGCGGGAACGCCGGGTCGTCCCAGCGCCGCGCCAGCCAGGCGCTGTAGTGCAGTTGGCGCAGGGCGCGCAGGGGCTCGATCAGGGCCAGTTCGCGCGGGTCGAAATCGTGGAATTCGTTGTAGCCGTCGATCAGTTCGGCCAGTTGGCCGAGGCGCTCTTCGCGGCTGCCGGCGAGCATCATCCACAGGTCTTGTACCGCCGGGCCCATGCGGCAGTCGTCGAGATCGACGACGTGGTAAACCTCGTCGCGGTGCATCAGGTTGCCGGGGTGCAGGTCGCCGTGCAGGCGGATCAGCTTGTGCGGGGTGCGTGCGTAGATGTCCTCGACGCGCTTGAGCAGGTCACGGGCCACCGATTCGAAAGCTGGAAGCAACTCGCGGGGGACGAAATTGCCTTCGAGCAGGGTGCGCAGGGAGGCGTGGCCAAAGTTGTCCACAGCCAGTTGCTCGCGGTGTTCGAAGGGGCGGGTGGCACCGACTGCGTGCAGGCGGCCGAGCAGTTGGCCGAGGCGGTAGAGCTGGTCGAGGTTGCCCGGCTCGGGCGCATGTCCGCCACGGCGAGGGAACAGGGCAAAGCGAAAGCCCTGGTGCTCGAACAGCGAACGGCCTTCGTGCTGCAACGGCGCTACCACCGGCACCTCGCAGTCGGCCAGTTCGGCGCTATAGGCATGTTCTTCGAGAATGGCCGCGTCGCTCCAGCGCCCCGGGCGATAGAACTTGGCGATCAGCGGCTGCGCGTCCTCGATGCCCACCTGGTAGACCCGGTTTTCGTAGCTGTTGAGCGCCAGGACACGGGCATCGCTGAGAAAGCCCAGGCTTTCCACGGCATCGAGCACGAGGTCGGGGGTGAGGGTGTCGAAGGGGTGGGACATACAGGGCTCCAGGCGCGGGGACAGCGTGGGCGCATGGTAGCGCATTCCTCGCGGCAACCGCGGGCTCGGCTATACCGGTACGCCCAGCAGTACATAGGAGGGATGGAACTGCACCCGGATCTCGCAGCCTGCCCGTACCTGATGCTGCTCCAGCCATGGCTGCTCGGCGATCGCGCACAAGGTCTGGCCGTTGTCCAATACCAGGCGCACTTCGCGTTGCTCGCCGTCATCGGCCAGGACTTCCTCGACCGTGGCCTTGAGGCAATTGCTGCCGTGCTCGGCCTGCTCATCGGCGCCCAGCAACTGCAGCCAACCCGCTTTGAGCAGCGCCAGCACCGTGGCGCCCAGGGTCAGCTCGAGCCGTTCGGTACTGCCACGGGTGATCAAGGCTTCAATCTCCAGCCCGCCGCCGAGGGTCAGGCTGATACGGTCATGCCGGCCTTCGCGGCGCAGGCCGCTGATCCGCCCCTGCAACTGGTTGCGGGCACTGGTGCGCAGCATCAGACGGCCGAGCAAGTCGAGGTCGCTGCTGTGCTCTGCGGCTTCGAGCATCTGTGTCTGCAAGGCTTGCAGGCGCTGGTACAGGCGCAGCACGCGTTCGCCCTCGGCGGACAGCCGTGCACCGCCACCACCACGGCCGCCCGTGCTGCGCTCGACAAGCGGCTGGTCGGCGAGGTTGTTGAGCTCGTCGATGGCATCCCAGGCGGCCTTGTAACTGATGCCGGCGGCCTTGGCGGCGCGGGTGATCGAGCCTTGTTCGGCGACATGCTGCAGCAAGGCAATGCGCTGCGGGCGGCGGGCGATGTGCTGGGTGAGCAGGGCGGGCAGGGACATGGGCGTGGTTCGGTTGTGCGGAAGATCCCGCGACGTTGCCGCCCGCACCCGGCCAAGTCAAGCCTGATCGGGCCGGGGCGTGCGCGCCAGGCAATAGATGTCGACGCGCCGGGCGCCCTGTTTGCGCAACAGGCTGGCGATGGCCTGGGCGGTGGCGCCGGTGGTCAGCACATCATCGATTACCGCCAGGTGCAGGCCTTCGACTTCAGCGCCCGGGGCGAGGGCGAAGGCCTGGCGTAGGTTGCGCCGCCGGGCCTTGGCCCCCAAGGCCTGCTGTGCCTGGGTGTCGCGTGTGCGTTCGAGCACCTGTTCGTCGCAGGGCAGTTGCAGTTGCGTGGCCAGCCAGCGGGCCAGCATCGCCGCCTGGTTGAAGCCGCGTTGGCGCAGGCGGCGGCTGGCCAGGGGGACGGGCAACAAGCGATCAGGCCGTGGCAGGTGTTCGTTGAAGCGATGTTCCAGGGCCTGGCCGAGCAACTGCGCCATCAGGCGGCCCATCGGCCACTGGCTGTTGTGCTTGAAGCGGCTGATCAGGCTGTCGACCGGAAAGCCGTAATGCCACAACGCAACGACCTGGTGGAACGCCGGTGCGCGGCGGCGGCAGCTGGCGCAGGTAAAGCCGTCCATCGGCAGTGGCAGCCCGCAGCGGCGGCATTGTTCGTGGAGCCAGGGCAGTTCGCTTTCGCAGGCCATGCACAGTGGCCAGGGCTGTTGCGCGGGTTCGTCGCAGAGCAAACAGTAGTGATCAATATTTATACACTTGTAAACCACTGCTTTTATGTTTGGTTGACAGTCCATGGTCCTTCCGTAAATATGCGGGCTATCCGTGATGCGCTGGCGGGCTTTCCTGTCCCGGCGTCAGTCAGACCATAGATAAGGAAACGCCGATGAGCGCCAGCACAATTGCAACCACACGTCACGACTGGTCCCTGGCCGAGGTCAAGGCGCTGTTCCAGCAGCCGTTCAACGACCTGCTGTTCCAGGCGCAGACCATGCATCGCGCGCACTTCGACCCCAACCGCGTACAGGTATCGACCTTGCTGTCGATCAAGACCGGCGCCTGCCCGGAAGACTGCAAGTACTGCCCGCAGTCCGGCCACTACAACACCGGGCTGGAAAAACAGAAGCTGATGGAAGTGCAGAAGGTGCTGGAAGAAGCCGCCCGGGCCAAGGCCATCGGCTCTACCCGGTTCTGCATGGGCGCTGCGTGGAAGCACCCGTCGGCCAAGGACATGCCTTACGTGCTGGAGATGGTCAAAGGGGTCAAGGCCATGGGCCTGGAAACCTGCATGACCCTCGGCAAGCTCGACCAGGAGCAGACCCTGGCCCTGGCCCAGGCCGGCCTGGACTACTACAACCACAACCTCGACACCTCGCCGGAGTTCTACGGCAGCATCATCACCACCCGCACCTACAGCGAGCGCCTGCAGACCCTGGCCTACGTACGTGATGCCGGCATGAAGATCTGCTCCGGCGGCATCCTCGGCATGGGCGAGTCGCTGGACGACCGCGCAGGCCTGCTGATCCAGCTGGCCAACCTGCCTGAGCACCCGGAATCGGTGCCGATCAACATGCTGGTCAAGGTCGCCGGCACCCCGTTGGCTGAAGAGGAAGATGTCGACCCGTTCGATTTCATCCGCATGCTGGCCGTGGCTCGCATCCTCATGCCCAAGTCCCACGTGCGCTTGTCCGCCGGCCGTGAACAGATGAACGAGCAGATGCAGGCCCTGGCCTTCATGGCTGGCGCCAACTCGATCTTCTACGGCGAAAAACTGCTGACCACCGCCAACCCGCAAGCCGACAAGGACATGCAGCTGTTCGCCCGCCTCGGCATCAAGCCCGAAGCCCGTGAAGAGCATGCCGACGAAGTGCATCAGGCCGCCATCGAGCAGGCAGTGGTCGAGCAGCGCAACAGCGCGCTGTTCTACGACGCAGCCTCGGCCTGAGCATGGCCTTCGACCTCGCCGCGCGGCTGGCCGAACGGCGTGCCGCGGACCTTTACCGTCAGCGGCCACTGCTGCAGAGCCCGCAGGGGCCGCAGGTGGTGGTCGATGGCCAGCCGCTGCTGGCCTTCTGCAGCAACGACTATCTGGGCCTTGCCAACCACCCCGAGGTGATCAAGGCCTGGTGCGACGGCGCCGAGCGCTGGGGTGTCGGCGGCGGCGCCTCGCACTTGGTGATCGGCCACAGCACACCGCACCACCAGGTCGAGGAGGCACTGGCCGAATTGACTGGGCGCCCGCGGGCGCTGTTGTTCTCCACCGGTTACATGGCCAACCTTGGCGCCATCACCGCGCTGGTGGGGCAGGGCGACACGGTGTTGCAGGACCGCCTCAACCATGCCTCGTTGCTGGATGGCGGGCTGCTCAGTGGGGCGCGTTTCAGCCGCTACCTGCATAACGATCCGGCCAGCCTGGCCAGCCGCCTGGGCAAGGCCACCGGCAATACGCTGGTGGTCACCGATGGCGTGTTCAGCATGGACGGCGATTGCGCCGACCTGCCGGCCTTGGCTGAAGTGGCCCGTGCCCGTGGCGCCTGGCTGATGGTCGACGATGCCCATGGCCTGGGTACCTTGGGTGCCAAGGGTGGCGGTATCGTCGAGCACTTCGGGCTGGGCGTCGAGGATGTGCCGGTGTTGATCGGCACGCTGGGCAAAGCCTGTGGCACGGCGGGCGCCTTCGTCGCGGGCAGCGAGGAACTGATCGAAGCACTGGTGCAATTCGCCCGCCCCTACATCTACACCACCAGCCAACCACCGGCGCTGGCCTGCGCCACGCTCAAGGCGTTGGAGTTGCTGCGCCGGGAAACCTGGCGTCGCGAGCACCTGGCGGCGTTGATCCGCCAGTTCCGCGAGGGCGCCGAGCAGATCGGCCTCAAGCTGATGGACAGCCACACGGCGATCCAGCCGATCCTGATCGGTGATGCCGCGCGGGCGATGGCGTTGTCGCGCCTGCTGCGCGAGCGTGGCCTGCTGGTGACGGCTATTCGCCCACCCACCGTACCCGCCGGCAGCGCGCGGCTGCGGGTGACGCTGAGCGCCGCCCACAGTGAGGCGCAGGTCCAGCTATTGTTGAATGCATTGGCCGAGTGTTATCCACCGCTGGAGGCCGCCGATGCGTAACCGTTTGATCCTTCTGCCCGGCTGGGGGCTGGGTACTGCGTCACTGGAGCCGCTGGCCGCCAGCCTGCGTGCCCAGGACCTGCGCCTGCAGGTAGAGCTGATGCCGCTGCCGGAGCTGCCCCACAGCGACGTGCAGGCCTGGGTCGAACACCTCGACCGGCAGTTGCCGACCGATGCCTGGCTGGGCGGCTGGTCGCTGGGTGGCATGCTTGCCAGCGCCTTGGCCCACAAGCGCGGCGACCACTGCTGCGGGCTGCTCACCCTGGCCAGTAATCCCAGTTTCGTCGCCCGGCCGGACTGGCCCCATGGGATGGCGGCGGACACCTTTGGCACCTTCATCGATGGCTGCCGCAGCCATACGCAGGTCACCCTCAAGCGCTTCCGCACCCTGTGCAGCGACGGCGCGCTGCAGCCGCGCACCTTGTTGCGTCAGTTGGGGGTGGGCGTGCCCGATACCGACCCGTTGTACCTGGCCACCGGCCTGGAAGTGTTGGCCAAGCTGGATACCCGCGCGGCACTGGAGCAGTACGGCGGTCCACAACTACACCTGTTTGCCGGCAGTGACGCGCTGGTTCCGGCGGAGGCGGCCAAGGCATTGAGCGAGTTGTTGCCGGACGTGGAAGTCGGCCTGGTCGAAGACAGTTCCCACGCCTTCCTGCTGGAATATCCGCAGGAGCTGGCGGCGGGCATCAAGAGTTTTTTGCATGAGAGTGGCGATGACTGACCTTTCCCAGCCGAGCCTGCCCGGCGGCCTGCCAGACAAACGCCAGGTGGCGGCCTCGTTCTCCCGCGCAGCCGCCAGCTACGACAGTGTCGCGGCCTTGCAGCGTGCGGTGGGGGTGACTCTGCTGGACAAACTGCCGACCGACCTGGCGCCGGAGCGCTGGCTTGATCTGGGCAGCGGCACGGGGCACTTCAGCCGGGTGCTGGCGGCGCGTTTCGCCGGTGCCAGCGGCATGGCCATGGATATCGCCGAGGGCATGCTGCGCCATGCCCGTGAGCAAGGTGGTGCGCAATATCACGTGGCGGGCGATGCCGAGCGCCTGCCGCTGGCCGATGGTAGTGTCGACCTGCTGTTCAGCAGTTTGGCGGTGCAGTGGTGTGGCCAGTTCGGCAGTGTTTTGAGCGAGGCTGGGCGGGTGTTGCGTCCGGGCGGTGTGATGGCGTTCAGCAGCTTGTGTGTCGGTACCCTCGATGAGTTGCGCGCCAGCTGGCAGGCGGTAGACGGCATGGTCCACGTTAACCGCTTCCGCCATTTCGAGGACTACCAGCGCCTGTGCGCGGGCAGCGGCCTGGAACTGGTCGGTCTGGAGCGCCGCGCGCATGTGCTGCACTACCCGGACGTGCGCAGCCTGACCCACGAACTCAAGGCCCTTGGCGCGCACAACCTCAACCCTGGGCGCCCTTCGGGGCTCACCGGGCGGGCGCGGATGCAGGGGCTGCTGCAGGCTTACGAGCAGTTCCGCCAGCCCCAGGGGCTGCCGGCCACCTATCAGGTGGTCTACGGTGTGCTGCGTCAATCTGCGGCAGAGGGGCAGTAACATGAGCCAGGCCTATTTCATCGCCGGCACCGACACTGACGTCGGCAAGACCACCATCGCCGCGGGCCTGCTGCATGCGGCGCGTCAGCATGGCTTGAGTACCCTGGCAGCCAAGCCGGTGGCGTCCGGTTGTGTGGTCACCCCCAAGGGGTTGCGCAACAGCGATGCCCTGGCGCTTATCGATGAAAGCTCGCTCAAGCTGCCTTATGAGCAGGTCAATCCTTTTGCCTTCGAGCCGGCCATCGCGCCCCATGTCGCCGCGCGCGAAGCCGGGGTAGCGTTGAATGTGCCTACGTTGCTCCAAGCCATGCGCCATGTGCTGGCACAGAATGCCGATTTCACCCTGGTCGAAGGTGCTGGGGGATGGCGTGTGCCGCTTTCGGGCCAAGCCAACCTGTCGGACCTGGCGATTGCCCTGAAGCTGCCGGTGATCCTGGTGGTTGGCGTGCGCCTCGGGTGTATCAATCACGCCCTGCTCAGTGCCGAGGCGATTGCCCGGGATGGCCTGCAACTGGCCGGTTGGGTGGCGAATATCGTCGACCCGCGGACATCGCGGCTGGAAGATAACCTTTCCAGCCTGGCCGAGCGGCTGCCCGCGCCTTGCCTGGGGCGGGTGCCATGGCTCAAGCAGGCGAGTGCGGATGCGGTGGCCGCGCATCTGCAGCTGGATCTGCTGGATTAGACGGCCTGCCGGATGGCGGCATGATCCGGTCTATTGGCTGGCACTAGGCTATTAGGGATTTAAACGGGCCTTTTCCTGGCTGGCCTGCTTTAATAAGCCCTGTTCATTACCCAGCGTCACGGAGTCCTGACATGGAAATCAACGCAAGCTCCGCCTTCTACGCAGGCTTGGGGGCTATCCAGAACGGGCAGAACCGCGTCGACCAGGCCGCCCAGCAGATCGCCAGTGGCGCTGTCGAGCGTGGCAACACCAGCCAGTCCACCGACTACCAGGCCGAGCGCCTGCGTGGCGTCGACCGCAGCCAGCAGATGGACCTGGCCACCAGCACCGTGCAACTGGCGCTGGGCAAGCAGGAAGTCGAACTGGGCGTCAAAGTCGCCAAGGCCTCGGACGAAATGCTCGGTCGGTTCATCGACACCTACGCCTGATCGTCACCTCACATTCAGCAACATCGCGGGGCAAGCCCGCTCCCACGCCCCGCCCTGCGGCATCGCGTGGGAGTGGGCTTGCCCCGCGATGCGTTTAGAGGGTGGTGGCGTAAATGTCATGTTGGGCGGCGCAAATGACACTGAGCCTTCCTTGACATCGCAGTCACCTAAACGTAAGTTTCAAACAACTGTTTGATCGATAGCCGCCAAGCGTTGGTCGGTGTCAGCGGTCTCCCCAGAGAACTCATCACAGAGGTTCATCGCAATGCCTGATTACAAAGCTCCCTTGCGTGATATCCGCTTCGTCCGCGACGAACTGCTTGGCTATGAGGCGCACTATGCGAGCCTGCCGGCCTGCCAGGACGCCACGCCAGACATGGTGGACGCGATTCTTGAAGAAGGCGCGAAATTCTGTGAGCAGGTATTGGCCCCGTTGAACCGTGTCGGTGACCTGGAAGGCTGCACCTGGAGCGAGTCGGGCGTGAAAACGCCGACCGGCTTCAAGGAAGCCTACGAGCAATTCGTCGAAGGCGGCTGGCCAAGCCTGGCCCATGACGTCGAACACGGCGGCCAGGGCCTGCCCGAGTCGCTGGGCCTGGCCCTGAGCGAGATGGTCGGTGAGTCGAACTGGTCGTGGGGCATGTACCCAGGCCTGTCCCACGGCGCGATGAACACCATCTCCGAGCACGGCACCCCCGAGCAGCAGCACACCTACCTGACCAAGCTGGTGTCCGGTGAGTGGACCGGCACCATGTGCCTGACCGAGCCGCACTGCGGTACCGACTTAGGGATGCTACGCACCAAGGCCGAGCCTCAGGCCGACGGCAGCTACAAGGTGTCCGGCACCAAAATCTTCATCTCGGCCGGTGAACACGACATGGCCGACAACATCGTCCATATCGTCCTGGCTCGCCTGCCCGATGCGCCTGCCGGCACCAAAGGCATTTCGCTGTTCATCGTGCCCAAGTTCCTGCCAAACGCCGAAGGCGGCGTCGGTGAGCGCAACGGCGTGAGCTGTGGCTCGCTCGAGCACAAGATGGGCATCCACGGCAACGCCACCTGCGTCATGAACTTCGACAGCGCCACCGGCTACCTGATCGGCCCAGCCAACAAGGGCCTGAACTGCATGTTCACCTTCATGAACACCGCACGCCTGGGCACCGCACTGCAGGGCCTGGCCCACGCTGAAGTGGCGTTCCAGGGCGGCCTGAAGTACGCCCGCGATCGCCTGCAGATGCGCTCCCTGACCGGCCCTAAAGCGCCTGAAAAGGCGGCCGACCCGATCATCGTCCACCCCGACGTGCGCCGTATGCTGCTGACCATGAAGGCCTTCGCCGAAGGTAACCGTGCGATGGTCTACTTCACCGCCCAGCAGGTGGATATCGTCAAGTACAGCCAGGATGAAGAGGCCAAGAAAAAGGCCGACGCACTGCTGGCCTTCCTCACCCCGATCGCCAAGGCCTTCATGACCGAAGTCGGCTTCGAAGCCGCCAACCACGGCGTGCAGATCTACGGTGGCCACGGCTTCATCGCCGAGTGGGGCATGGAGCAGAACGTGCGCGACAGCCGCATTTCCATGCTGTACGAGGGCACCACCGGCATCCAGGCCCTCGACCTGCTCGGCCGCAAGGTGCTGATGACCCAGGGCGAGGCACTCAAAGGCTTCACCAAGATCGTCCACAAGTTCTGCCAGGGCCAGGAAGGCAACGCTGCTACCAAAGAGTTCGTCGAGCCACTGGCGGCTATCAACAAGGAGTGGGGCGAGCTGACCATGAAGATCGGCATGGCGGCGATGAAGGATCGCGAGGAAGTCGGTGCTGCGTCGGTGGACTACCTGATGTACTCCGGCTACGCCTGCCTGGCCTACTTCTGGGCCGACATCGCTCGCCTGGCCGCCGAGAAGTTGGCTGCCGGCACCAGCGAAGAGGCGTTCTACACCGCCAAGCTGCAGACTGCGCGCTTCTACTTCCAGCGCATCCTGCCGCGCACCCGCGCGCATGTCGCGGCGATCCTGTCCGGTGCCGACAACCTGATGGCGATGAAGGAAGAAGATTTCGGTCTGTCCTACTAAGCCTGCCGGCTGTAGCAAAACCGCCTGCCGTTATCGGCAGGCGGTTTTTTTTCGTCCATCGATTCAGGTGGCCAAGTGGCAGAGGTCCGCCAAGCTGGGGTTCAGGCATCTCCAACGCGATCACGGAGCAAGCCCGTTCTTGCAAAAAGAAGGGAAAAGTCTGCAGAGATGTCGCATCCAGTAACGAGTGTGCCTCAAGCATGCACACCTGCCTGCCGTTAACCCGACGTCAAAATTTCATCTATTCAGGTGCACAGTGGATGAAGTAGGGGCACAATGCCATTATTGATCTGCCGGGTCGGAGATTACCCTTGTTTCGTCTATCCGCTGTACGCGCGAGCCACTTCCTGCCTTCGCTGATTCTTTTGCTGTCGGGCCTTGCCGCGGCCTATGTGAGGGACCTGAGTGTCTTCTTCACATCGCTGTTCAATGTGCTGCCCACCTTGGTCCTGCTGCTGGGCGGGGCCTATTGCGCGGTCTATCGCCGGCAGCGCGAGCTGTTCCTGATGGTCACGGTATACATCGCCTATTTCCTGCTCGACACCCAGACCGACTTCTACCGCGACAATGGCCGGGTGCGCGAGGATGCTGCGGTGATCTTCCACCTGGTCTGCCTGCTGCTCCCGGCGTTGTTCGGTCTTTACGCGGCCTGGCAGGAACGTACCCACCTGGCCCAGGACATGCTCGCCCGCTTTGCCGTGCTGTTCGCTGTCGGCAGCGTGGCGCTGGCGCTGGAGCAGAGCTTCCCCGAGGCCCTGTTGGGCTGGCTGGCGGAGATTCGCTGGCCGTCGCTGCATGGCCAGTGGATGAGCCTTATCCAGTTGGCGTACCCGCTGTTCATCGCCGTGTTCATCCTGCTGGTGGTGCAGTACCTGCGTGAGCCCCGGCCCTTGCATGCGGCCCAGGTCATCGGGCTGATCGGTATCTTCTGGATGCTGCCCAAAACCTTCATTCTGCCGTTCACCCTGAACATCATGTGCAGCCAGGTGATGCTGATGATCGCTGCCGCCGTCTCCCACGAGGCCTATCAGATGGCCTTCCGCGACGAACTGACCGGCCTGCCGGGGCGCCGCGCATTGAACGAACGCATGCAGCGGCTGGGGCGCAACTACGTGATCGCCATGACCGACGTCGACCACTTCAAGAAATTCAACGATACCCATGGCCATGACGTCGGCGACCAGGTTCTGCGCCTGGTGGCCAGCCGCCTGTCCAAAGTCACCGGTGGTGGCCGAGCCTACCGCTATGGCGGCGAGGAGTTTGCCCTGGTGTTCGCTGGCAAGACCGCCGAGGAATGCCTGCCGCACCTGGAGGCGGTGCGCGAGATGATCGCCAACTACGCCATTCAGCTTCGCGACCAGAGCAACCGCCCGCAGGATGATGGCGCCGGCCGACAGCGCCGTGCTGGCAACGGCAGCAGTACGGTTTCGGTCACCATCAGCATCGGTATCGCCGAGCGCCAGCTTGAGCATCGCAACCCCGAGCAAGTGCTCAAGTCCGCGGACCAGGCCCTGTACAGCGCCAAGGGCGCGGGGCGTAACTGCGTGATGACCTTCGGCCAGCAATCACAGCGCGGTGCCATACGAATGGCGTGACCATGGATGACCATTCGGTCGGATGATGACCCTATGTCTCGAAAAAGTTGTTCGGTTACACTGGCTACAACCCAGTGCCGCGGTCCCGTCGGGCCGCCCCGAGCCTTATAGCGAGAGGTTGTCATGGCTGAATATAAAGCGCCCCTGCGCGATATGCGCTTCGTTCTCAATGAAGTCTTCGACGTGGCCACACTCTGGTCGCAGCTGCCTGCCCTGGCCGAGACGGTCGATGCCGACACCGCCATGGCCGTGCTGGAAGAGGCCGGCAAGGTCACCAGCAAGACCATTGCCCCGCTGAGCCGTGCCGCCGACGAAGAAGGCTGCCACTGGGAAAACGGCGCAGTGCGCACCCCGGCAGGCTTTATCGAGGCCTACCAGACCTTTGCCGAAGGTGGCTGGGTGGGCGTGGGTGGCGATCCGCAGTTCGGCGGCATGGGCATGCCCAAGGCGATTTCCGCCCAGGTCGAAGAGATGGTCAACGCGTCGAGCCTGGCGTTTGGCCTGTACCCGATGCTCACCGCCGGTGCCTGCCTGTCGATCAACGCCCACGCCAGTGAGGCGCTGAAGGAAAAATACCTGCCGAACATGTACGCCGGCGTCTGGGCCGGTTCCATGTGCCTGACCGAGCCCCACGCCGGTACCGACCTGGGCATCATCCGCACCAAGGCCGAACCGCAGGCCGACGGCAGCTACAAGGTCAGCGGCACCAAGATCTTCATCACCGGTGGCGAGCACGACCTCACCGAGAACATCATTCATCTGGTGCTGGCCAAGCTGCCGGACGCCCCGGCCGGCCCCAAAGGCATTTCGCTGTTCCTGGTGCCCAAGTTCCTGGTCAACGAAGACGGCAGCCTCGGTGCGCGCAACCCGGCCAACTGCGGCTCGATCGAGCACAAGATGGGCATCCAGGCCTCGGCCACCTGCGTGATGAACTTCGACGAGGCAGTCGGCTATATCGTGGGTGAGCCGAACAAGGGCCTGGCCGCCATGTTCACCATGATGAACTACGAGCGCCTGGGTGTTGGCATCCAGGGCTTGGCTTCGGCCGAGCGCTCGTACCAGAACGCCGTCGAGTACGCCCGTGACCGCCTGCAGAGCCGCGCGCCGACCGGCCCGCAGGCCAAGGACAAGGTCGCCGACCCGATCATCGTTCACCCGGACGTGCGTCGCATGCTGCTGACCATGAAGGCGTTGATCGAGGGTGGCCGGGCCTTCTCGAGCTACGTGGCGCTGCAACTCGACAGCGCCAAGTACAGCGAAGACGCCGCGACCCGCAAGCGCAGCGAAGAACTGGTAGCCCTGCTGACGCCAGTGGCCAAGGCTTTCCTCACCGACCTGGGCCTGGAGTGCACCGTGCACGGCCAGCAGGTGTTCGGTGGCCACGGCTATATCCGTGAGTGGGGCCAGGAGCAACTGGTACGTGATGTGCGCATCACCCAGATCTACGAAGGCACCAACGGCATCCAGGCCCTGGACCTGGTCGGTCGCAAGGTGGTGGCCAGCGGCGGCGCCTACTACCAGCTGTTTGCCGACGAGATCCGCCAGTTTGTCGTAGCCGCTGGCAGCGAGTTGGGTGAGTTCACCAAGCCGCTGGCGGCTTCCCTCGACCAGCTCGACGAACTGACGGCCTGGGTGCTGGACAAGGCCAAAGGCAACCCTAACGAGATCGGTGCGGCGTCGGTGGAGTACCTGCACGCGTTCGGTTACGTCGCCTATGCCTACATGTGGGCACTGATGGCCCGTGCGGCCAAGGCGGGCGAGGGCGATGCCGACTTCTACGGGGCCAAGCTGGGAACCGCTCGGTTCTACTTCGCGCGGCTGTTGCCTCGGGTGCATTCGCTGGTGGCTTCGGTGAAGGCAGGGAGCGATTCGCTCTATCTGCTGGACGCAGAACAGTTCTGATCTACCTGTGGGCTGCCCTGCCGCCCACTTCAGCCCGTCCGGCGCCTTGATCGGCAGCGCTTACGCAGGGGCACGACTTTCGTGGCCCTGCTTGTGATTAATCGGAAAGCTGGAAGCATCACCACCTGCTGACCTCGCCGTTTGCCAATGAATCCTCTTGTAAGCTTTGTCTTACATGGCGTGGTGACTTTTCGCCCCTTTCCTAAGATTGGATCCACGGTTACTCTTTCTTACATGGACGTAGCGCAGGAAGCGCAATGGACAAACAGGGACACGAAAGGATCCTGCCAGGACGGTGGGGAGATAAGGATGTCAAAGGGAAACAGTCTAGGAAACCTCGCTTCGGCGGGGTTTTCTTTGTGCCTGTGTTTTTCAGCCGAGCACGTCCAGCGGTGACACACCCAGCTGACGCGCGTCTGTCTCTGCTTCCAGCAGGGTGCGCAGCAGCTCCACAGACGCCTGCTGGCGCTGGGCATCGCGGAATACCAGGCCGACCTTAAGCGGTACCCGCGGCTCGCTCAAGGGCTTCCACAGCAGTGCCTGGTCATCCTCGGCAGCCTCTTTGGCCCGCCCTGGCAGGACGGTGGCCAGCGCCGTGTGCGCCAGGCTGTCGAGAATCCCCGCCATGTTGTTCATCTCTGCCTGTACCTGCGGCCTGCGGCCCAGGTTGGCCAGTTGCGCCTTCCAGATCTGGCGGATCTGGAACTCTTCACCCAGCATCAGCATCGGCAGTTCGGCCGCCTGGCGTAGCGAGACCTTCTTGAAGTCTTTCAAGGGGTGGGTATTGGGGATGACCAGCTGCAATTCGTCCTCATACAGCAACAAGCCATGCAGCCCCGGTTGGCGCGGTGGCAGGTAGCTGATCCCGATATCCAGGTTGCCGTTGAGCAAGCGTCGCTCGATCTCCAGCCCCGACAGTTCATAGATCTGCACCACAAGGTGCGGCTGAGCCTTGCGCACGCGTTCCAGCAGCTGCGGCACCAGGCTTGGCCGCACGGTCTGCAGCACGCCGATGGCCAGGGTACGCAGCGACTGGCCCTTGAAGTTGCGCATGGCCTCGTGGGCCCGCTGCAGGCCATCGAGCAGTGGCAGAGCGTGGTTGTACAGGGTGTGGGCGGCCAGGGTTGGCAGCAGGCGTTTGTTGCTGCGTTCGAACAGGCTCAGGTCGAGGCTGTGCTCCAACTGACGGATCTGTTGCGACAGGGCCGGCTGGGACAGTGACAGGCGTTCGGCGGCGCGGCCCACATGGCCTTCTTCATACACCGCGACGAAATAACGCAGTTGGCGAAAATCCATAAGTGATACTTATCAAAAAAGCTGCAAAATCCAAATGGCCCCGGAGCGCCCCGAGGCCTAGTCTATCGCCGTATTCCAGCGGGTTACAGCGATCATCGACGCGATTGTTACCCCGGATGAAAAACACTTTTGATAGGCAAGGCAAAATATCAAATCCGGCATTCGACCGGAGGCCTTGACCGCCGCCGACCGTGAATGGCTGGAGCCCTGATGAACCTGTTCAACCTGCGCCGCCCGGCCCCTGCCGTGGCAGCTCCCAAGCCGGTACCGATGCCCGAGCCCGCCACGGCGCAGCTATCGCGTGAACGGCTGATGCCCGGCAGCGAGCGTGCGGCGCAGGTGTTCGTGCGTGGCCAGGGTTCCTGGCTGTGGGACAGTGAAGGGCATGCCTACCTGGACTTCACCCAGGGCGGCGCGGTCAACAGCCTCGGCCACAGCCCGAACGTGCTGGTCAAGGCGTTGAGCAACCAGGCCCAGGCATTGATCAACCCGGGCGCGGGTTACCACAGCCGCACCCTGCTCAGACTGGTCGAGCTCCTGTGCCAGAGCACCGGCAGTGACCAGGCCTACCTGCTCAACAGCGGCGCCGAGGCCTGTGAAGGGGCGATCAAGCTGGCGCGCAAGTGGGGCCAGCTGCACCGTAACGGCGCCTACCACATCATTACCGCCAGCCAGGGCTGCCACGGGCGAAGCCTGGGGGCGCTGTCGGCCTCCGACCCGTTGCCGTGCAACCGCTGCGAGCCAGGGTTGCCGGGTTTCAGCAAGGTGCCGTTCAACGATCTGGCCGCGCTGCATGCGGCGGTGGACTCGCGCACTGTGGCGATCATGCTCGAACCGATCCAGGGCGAGGCCGGCGTGATTCCTGCCACCCGTGAATACCTCAAGGGTGTCGAGCAGCTGTGCCGTGAACTGGGCATCCTGCTGATCCTCGACGAGGTGCAAACCGGCGTAGGGCGTTGCGGTGCCCTGTTGGCGGAACATGCCTACGGCGTGCGGGCCGACATCGTCACCCTGGGCAAGGGCCTGGGCGGCGGTGTGCCATTGGCGGCGTTACTGGCCCGCGGTTCGGCCTGCTGCGCCGCCCCCGGCGAGCTGGAAGGCAGCCACCATGGCAACGCACTGATGACCGCTGCTGGGCTTGCGGTGTTGCAGACCGTGCTGGAGCCGGGGTTCTTCGAGCAGGTACAGGACAGCGGACGGCACCTGCGCGACGGCCTCAGCCGCCTGGCCGGGCGCTATGGCCAGGGCGAAGTGCGCGGCCAGGGCCTGCTGTGGGGCCTGCAGTTGCGCGATGACGCCGCCGCAGCCTTGGTCGAGGCCGCGCTGCATGAGGGGCTGCTGCTCAATGCACCGCAGGCCGATGTGGTGCGATTCTCGCCGGCCCTGACGGTGAGCAAGGGCAACATCGACGAGATGCTCCTGCGCCTGGCCCGCGCCTTTGCCCGTGTGCACGCCCAGCAAGCCAACCGCCGCGAAGTGTCGGCCTGACCGCGCACCCGGGGTAACGAATTTCAACGAACCGTCTCGCGTTTCTGCGCATCGCCCTTGGCCTGTAGTGTTTGGCTCGGGGCGTTTTTTTTGCCTGGCGTTCAGTGATGGAACCACTGGGCGGTGCGGCTAGTCTTTGTTGAAACCCTTCAAGGAGCGTTTCGCATGGATTTCATTCGCATCATCATCGCCATCATCCTGCCGCCACTGGGGGTATTCCTCCAGGTGGGTTTCGGTGGGGCATTCTGGCTGAACATCCTGCTGACCTTGCTGGGGTACATTCCGGGCATCGTGCATGCGGTGTACATCATCGCCAAGCGTTGAGGCGGCCGGTGTGGGCGCAACTGTCTTTGTAGGAGCGGCCTTGTGTCGCGAAAGGGCTGCGTAGCAGCCCCAGGATTATTGGGTTGGCGCAAAGATCGCCGGGGCCGCTTTGCGGCCCTTTCGCGACCCAAGGCCGCTCCAACAGCATCCCCTGTCCGTCTACTGGCCCAGTACCCGGCAATAGAACTTCCACTCCTGCTCCAGCGCATGCGCCAGGTTCGCCGCCTGGCGAAACCCATGCCGCTCGCCGGGATAGAAATGCCCCTCGGCCTCGATGCCGTTGGCTATGAGGGCGTCGAGCATGCTACGGGTCTGCTCCGGCACCACCACCGCGTCCAACTCGCCCTGGAAGAAGACCACCGGCACCTTGATCCGCCCGGCATGCAGCAGCGGCGTGCGTTGGCGATAGCGTTCGGCATCGCGCAGCGGGTCGCCGATCAACCAGTCGAGGTAATCGCCCTCGAACTTGTGGGTCGCACGGCCAAGTGCTTCAGGGTCGCTGACGCCATAAAGGCTGGCGCCGGCACGGAAGACCTGGTGGAACGCCAAGGCGCACAAGGTGGTATAGCCGCCGGCGCTGCCGCCGCGGATAAAGGCCTGGCTCGGCTCGATCAGGCCCCGTGAGGCGAGGTGGGCGACGGCGGCGCAGGCATCCTCCACGTCGCTCTCGCCCCAGCGCAGATGCAATGCCTGGCGGTAGGCACGGCCATAGCCGCTGCTGCCGCGGTAGTTGAGGTCGGCGACGGCGAAACCGCGCTGGGTCCAGTACTGGATACGCGGGTCGAGCACCGGGTAGCAGGCCGAGGTCGGGCCGCCGTGGATGAACACCAACAGTGGCGACGGTGTGCCACCGGCCATGGCGGGGTAGAAAAAGCCGTGGGCCAAGCCATCGCCGCTGGCGTAGCGGATCGGCTGCGGGGTGCTGATGTGCGCGGCAGGCAGTACTTGCGCGCCGCCTGCCAGTACCTGGACGTCATGGTTGCTGCGGTCGATGGCGATCACTGCCGGCGGGCTGATCGGCGATGCGGCGATGGCATAGATATGCCCTGCATCCATGGCCAGGCTGCGAAAGCGCGTATAGGCGCTGGCGTAACGCACCATCTCGCCCGTGTTGCTGCGTAGCCCGAGCTGGCCGAAGCCGTCCTCGAACCAGCTGGCCAGGTAGCTTTGCGGGCCAAGTGCCAGCCAGGTGCAGGGCCCAAGTTGCCAGGGGGCCGCGGCGTGGTCGGCAATTGCCGAGGGCAGGCGCTGCCAGTGCCCATCGACCTCGCCCCAGGGCTGCCAGTAGCCGTCCAGGTCAGACAGGCAGTACAAGCGGCCCTGGGCATCGAAGCGCGGTTGTTGCAGAGACTCTGCGCCCCCGGCGATGCAGTGTGGCGCCCCCCACGCACCGCTGGCATCGCGCTCGCGACACATCAGGCGGGTGACGGTCCAGGGCTGATGCGGGCGGTCCCATTCAATCCAGGCCAGGCGGCAGCCATCGCCGCTGATGGCCGGTGTGGCATAGAAGTCGGCGCCTTCGGCGAGTACATCGCGCCGGCCTTCGGCAAGGGCAACCAAGCGGTGCTCGACGTGGCTGCCATGACGCTCCTCGACCGCCAGCACCTCACCCGCGTGCCACAACAAGTCGCCGTAACGGCAATCGGTGTGCTGGGTCAGCCCGCGAGGTGGCGTGCCATCGAGCGCCTGGAGATAGACCTGTTGATCGTTCTCGTTGACGAACGCCAGGCCATCACCCGTGAGGCAGAAGCTGCCGCCACCATATTCGTACACCCGGCTGCGCACACTGAAGCCATCGGGGGTGAGGCAGTGGGCCTGTTGGTTGCGCCAGTGCCAGATACGGCAAGCGCCGTCGGCTGGGCGGAATTCATTCCAGAACAACCCTTGCTCACCGGCCTTGAGCTCGGCGAAATCGGTGCCGGCGGCCACCGCCTGTGCGGCGCTGAATTCAGCCGCGGGCGATGACATGGGAGTTGCGCTCATTGCGGAAAGTCAGTTCTTCGATGGCAAGGGTGGCGTGCTCTGCTTCCTCGCGGGCCTTGAGGATGATGCCGTGGTCCGGCGATTTGCCGCACACAGGGTCGGCCTTGCTGGCATCGCCGGTGAGCATGAACGCCTGGCAGCGGCAGCCGCCGAAGTCCTTTTCCTTCTCGTCGCACGAGCGGCAGGGTTCGGGCATCCACTCATAACCGCGGAAGCGGTTGAAGCCGAACGAGTCGTACCAGATGTGGTGCAGGTCATGCTCGCGCACATTGGGGAACTGCACCGGCAACTGGCGCGCGCCATGGCACGGCAGGGCGGTGCCGTCGGGGGTGATGGTCAGGAACAGGCTGCCCCAGCCGTTCATGCAGGCTTTGGGGCGCTCTTCGTAGTAGTCCGGGGTGACGAAGATCAGCTTGCAGGGGTGGCCTTCGGCCTTGAGCTTGGCGCGATACTCGTTGGTGATGCGCTCGGCGCGCTCCAGCTGCTCACGGGTTGGCAGCAGGCCCAGGCGGTTGAGCTGCGCCCAGCCGTAGAACTGGCAGGTGGCGAGTTCGACGAAGTCGGCTTCCAGGGCGATGCACAGTTCGATGATGCGGTCGATCTTGTCGATGTTGTGCCGGTGCGTGACGAAGTTGAGCACCATCGGGTAGCCGTGGGCCTTCACTGCCCGGGCCATCGCCAGTTTCTGCGCGAACGCCTTCTTCGAGCCGGCCAGCAGGTTGTTCACTTGCTCGTCGCTGGCCTGGAAGCTGATCTGGATATGGTCCAGCCCGGCCTCTTTGAAGGCGGCAATCTTCTGCTCGGTCAGGCCGATGCCGGAGGTGATCAGGTTGGTGTAGTAACCCAGGCGCCGGGCTTCGCCGATCAGTTCGGCGAGGTCCTGGCGCACCAGCGGCTCGCCGCCGGAAAAACCGATTTGCGCAGCGCCCATCTCGCGGGCTTCGGCCATCACCTTGAACCACTGCTCGGTCGTCAGCTCCTTGCCCTGCTCGGCGAAGTCCAGCGGGTTGGAGCAGTACGGGCACTGCAACGGGCAGCGGTAGGTGAGCTCGGCCAGCAGCCACAAGGGCAGGCCGACCGGCACCTCAGGCGAGGGTGATCCAGTGTTCGGCACGGGCCACCTCCATGAATTGCTCGATATCGTCGGCGACTTCGGGCACACCGGGGAACTGCTGCTCAAGCTCGCTGATGATCGCCGCAACACTGCGTTGGCCATCGACCAGCCCGCCGATCAGACCGGCGCTGTCGTTGAGCTTGATCATGCCTTCGGGGTACAGCAGCACATGGCCCTTCTGCGCCGGCTCGTACTGGAAACGGTAGCCGGGGCGCCAGGCGGGCACCTGTTCACGATTGAAGCTCATAGGGCGATCCCCTTGTGCCAGACCCGTTCAGCCGTGACGCTGTGATAGGGCGGGCGGTTCAGTTCATAGGCCATGCTCATGGCGTCGAGCATGCTCCAGAGAATATCCAGCTTGAACTGCAGGATCTGAAGCATGCGCTCCTGCCCGGCACGGGTGGTGTAGTGCTGCAGGGTAATCGCCAGGCCGTGTTCCACATCGCGGCGGGCCTGGCCCAGGCGGGTGCGGAAGTACTCATAGCCGGCCGGGTCGATCCACGGGTAGTGCTGCGGCCAGCTGTCCAGCCGCGACTGGTGGATCTGCGGGGCGAACAGTTCGGTCAGCGAGCTGCTGGCAGCCTCCTGCCAACTGGCGCGGCGGGCGAAGTTGACGTAGGCGTCGACGGCAAAGCGCACGCCGGGCAGCACCAACTCCTGGCTGCGCAACTGGTCCGGGTCCAGGCCCACGGCCTGGCCCAGGCGCAGCCAGGCCTCGATGCCGCCGTCCTCGCCTGGGGCGCCGTCATGGTCGAGCAGGCGCTGGATCCACTCGCGGCGCACTTCGCGGTCCGGGCAGTTGGCCAGGATCGCCGCATCCTTCATCGGGATGTTGACCTGGTAATAGAAGCGGTTGGCCACCCAGCCCTGGATCTGCTCGCGGCTGGCGCGGCCCTGGTACATCGCCACGTGAAACGGGTGATGGATGTGGTAATAGGCGCCCTTGGCGCGCAGGGCCTGCTCGAATTCGGCAGGGGACATCGGTGTTGCGTCATTCATTCAGCGCACTCCCTTGGAATGAAACATCGGCCCCTGTGGGAGCGGGTTTACCCGCGAATGCTTCGGTGCATTGACTGCCAGATTCGCGGGTGAACCCGCTCCCACAGGCTTGTGCAGCACATTCACAATTCGATGCTCATGCCATCGAAGGCCACTTCCACCCCCCGACGCTGCACCTCGGCCCTTTGGGGCGAGTCTTCGTCGAGGATCGGGTTGGTGTTGTTGATGTGGATAAGCACCTTGCGCTGGCGCCCGAAGCCGTCCAGCACTTCGAGCATGCCGCCTGGGCCATTCTGCGCCAGGTGGCCCATCTCGCGGCCGGTGCGGGTGCCGACACCGCGACGCTGCATCTCATCATCCTCCCACAGGGTGCCGTCGACCAGCAGGCAGTCGGCGCCGTGCATCATCTGCAACAGCTTGTCGTCGACCTGGCCCAGGCCAGGGGCATAGAACAGCTTGCCGCCGGTGCGGGTGTCCTCCACCAGCAGGCCCAGGTTGTCGCCCGGGTGCGGGTCGAAACGGTGCGGCGAGTAAGGCGGTGCGGCGCTGCGCAGGGGGAAGGGGGTGAAGCGCAGGTTGGGGCAGGCGTCGATCACGAAGCTGCCTTCGAGCTCGATGCGGTTCCAGGTCAGGCCACCGTTCCAGTGGCTGAGCATGTTGAACAGCGGGAAGCCGGTGGTCAGGTCCTGGTGGACCATGTCGGTGCACCACACCTTGTGCGGGCAGCCTTCGCGCAGGCTGAGCAGGCCTGTGGTGTGGTCGATCTGGCTGTCGAGCAAAACGATCGCGTCGATGCCGGTATCGCGCAGGGCGCGGGCCGGCTGCATGGGCGCAAAGGCCTGTAACTGGGCGCGGATGTCGGGCGAGGCGTTGCACAGGATCCAGTGCTCGCCGTCGTCGGACAGGGCGATCGACGACTGGGTGCGCGCGCTGGCGCGCAGGGTGCCGTCGCGGTAGCCCTTGCAGTTGACGCAGTTGCAGTTCCACTGGGGGAACCCGCCGCCGGCGGCGGAGCCGAGAATCTGGATGTACATGGCTGATCTTTACCCGAAAACCGTATCCGAAAAACGACAACGCCCCGGCTGGCCGAGGCGTCGAATCACACTGGCGCTTAGCGGCTGGCGAAGTACATGGTGACTTCGAAGCCGATACGCAGGTCGGTGTAGGCAGGTTTGGTCCACATGGGTTGACTCCTTCCGGTTGGGGTGGGTTGATCGGTTACTCATTGGGCCGCGACTGGAGTGCGCGGTTCCATTGGCTGAGATTGCGCTATCTTACAAGAAAAATTTGTACCGAAAGGTTAATTCTTCGAAAAGCGCCATTGCATGATGGGTAACAATCGGCTGCGCGTCAGTGCCAGCTCGTGTTTGGTGCCGCAGCGTTGGCGAGGCATAGCCAACCGTGCTCGGCGTCGAGCAACCGGCGCAGGAGGTCGTCCAGATGCGCTTGCCCGACAGTGAGAATAGACCTGCTCATGTGGGAAAGATCCGAATTTTGTGTCGCCAGATGTGCCTGCCACGCCCATTCCGCGACTTCGGCGTTGCCCATGGCGCTTTCTTCGAACTGCCCGGCAAGCTGCTGGCGGGCGTTGCTGTCGAGGCTAACACCACCCTCCAGCAACTGGAGCAGGTGCCCGAGGATCTGCTCATGACTGGCGTGGGGTGATTGCACGCCGAACAGCAGCCCGCCAACTCCTTCGACCTGACGAAAGGCGCTGAACACGGCATATCCCAGCTGCAGCTCGACCCGCAGGCGTTGGTACACCGGGCCTTGCAGCAAGTGTGCGAGCAGGCGGCCGGCCGCCTGCAGCTCAGTCGGTAACGGGCAGAACAGCAGCAGTGCCGGCTCGCTGCCAGACGTGTGTACCTGCCGCCACTGCCGGCCAGTGATCGCCACCTTCGCCCTGGGTGTGCCGGGTTGGCCCATGATCCCCTGCAAAGCAGCCCCCAGGGGGTTGTGCTGGGATGCCGCGAAGCCCACTGCCAGGCCCTGCCAGCGGGCTTGCTGCCACAGTGAGTCGAGCCAGGGCGGGGTGAGGATGCAGGATGGCTGCGGTTGTTCCTCACCGGCCATCAGCGCATCCGGTAGTGCCTTGAGCAGGGCACGTATAGGGATCAGCCCCGGTTCCACGGCAGCAGGGGCAGTCCAGTGCTCGGCGGCGGGGCTTTGCATGAGCGCGAGGGCCTCTTCGATACCTCTGATCACCGCCATCGGCTGGCCGGCTGCCTGTAGTTGCCAGTACTCACCGCTGGCACTGAAACGCAACTGCAGGGCAACACGCTCGGCGCGCTCCTGCAGCGGTTGCAGGGCGCGTTCGATGATTGCCTGGAAGCGTTGGCGCAGCGGTGACGGGATATGCCAACGCAAGTAGAGGCTGGCGAACTGGCGGTTGGGCGGCAGTTTGTCGTCGAGGGTCAGGGCCGTGGGTAGTGGGGCGCTGCGGGCTGGCATTGTGCTGTCCAGCAGCGGCTCTGCGGGTGGCAACTGCCAGCGGCCGCGGTCTGCGTGAGGCAAGCTGTCCAGCAATGTGGCGAAGGCAGCGAGGCCCTGCGCATCGAGCTTCTCAAAGGGCTGGCCACTGCTGTCGCGGCGCGCCAGTTCGAGCGCGCTGCAGCTTTGCTCGCGGCAATGCTGCAACTGGGCGTAGGCATCGTTCAACTGGGCAGTCGGCTGCCTGCGGATGAAGCCCAGCCAGCCGTGCAGCATCGACTGTGCCGTGCTCAGTGAGGCAGTGGCGGGCAGCAGCAGCTGGATATGCCAGAGCATCTGCCCGGCGTGGGCATAAAGCACTTGCGTCGTGCAGCCCTGCAGCCAGCCGCGTTGGCGCAGTTCGGCCAGCCAGCCGCCCGGTCGGCTGTCGTTGAGCAGGGTCAGTAGCAGGTCCAGTGCCTGTTCTGCCGCCGCGGGCAGGCCTTCATGGGCGAACAGCAGGTCATGGCGTGAGCCGCTGGCCGCGAGGGGCCGTAGTTGCCCGTCGAGCAGGGCCGCAGGGGTATCCCGTTGTTCCCGCACACCGGCCGGGAACAGCGCACCGAACTGTTCGCCCAATTGCTCCAGCTCGTCCAGTGGCTGTGGCCCGGCCAGGCTCAAGGTGATCTGGCCGCCCTGGTAGAAACGCTGGTTAAAAGCGCTCAGTGCCTGCTGGAAGCCGCGAGCGTGCAGCGCCAGGCTGTGCCGGTTGCCCGCATGGAAGCCGCTGAGTGGATGGCGTGGCGACACCGACTGCAGCAGGCTGAACTGGCGTTGGGCCTCGGGGTTGCGCGACCAGGCGATGAACTCGGCGTGGATGACCTCGCGTTCACGACGCTGGCGTTCCAGGCCGAGGTCCGGTTCGACGAGCATCTGGCACAGGCGCTCCAAGCCACCGGCCAGTGCAACGGGCGGCACCTCGAAGAAAAAATCGGTGGTGCGCTCACGGGTGCTGGCGTTCACCTGGCCGCCCAGGCCCTGCACGTAGCGCATCAGGCCGTCTTGCAACGGGAAGCGGGCAGTGCCGAGGAAGAACAGGTGTTCAAGGAAATGGGCCAGGCCCGGCCACTTCGCTGGCGCATCATGGCTGCCGGCGTGCACCCGCAAGGCTGCTGCGGCGCGCTTGAGGCGCGGGGCGTGGCGCAGGGTCAGGTGCAGGCCGTTGGGCAGGTTCAGGTGACGGGTAGTGTCGGGCATGGCGCCATGCTAGCGCGCCGAGGCGATGTTGTCTGTCCTGGCCCATTCGCCGCCAAGCAGGCTCTCATAGAACTGCACATAACTTGCTGATTTAGGGGGACCTGTGGGAGCGGCTTTAGCCGCGAACACCGGCAAAGCCGGTGCCATCCACTGCGTCGTCTGCTTCGCGGCTAAAGCCGCTCCCACAAGGTGCGCGCTGTTTGCGCCCCTGTCAGTGCAGGTCGCGGCGCAGATCCGCCAAGTACGGGAACGCCTCTCGCCCTTTCACCACTCGCTCGTGCTCCAGTTCCGCCAGCAGCAGGCTCTCGTCACGTCCGGCCATCGCCAGCAGGCTGCCGTCCGGCCCGACGATGCTGCTCTGCCCGCAATACTGGATCTCGCCTTCGCTGCCACAGTAGTTGGCGTAGACCAGGTAGCACTGGTTCTCCTGCGCCCGCGAGCGCACGGTCACCTGGCAGACGAAGTCGTAGGGCACCATGTTGGCGGTCGGCACCAGGATCAGCTCGGCGCCGGCCAGTGCCAGGCGCCGGGCGTTCTCCGGGAACTCGATGTCGTAGCAGATCAGCAGGCCGACCTTCCAGCCGTCCAGCTCGACCACCGGGAAGTGATTGGCGCCTGGGCTGAACATCGAACGGTCAAGCTCGCCGAACAGGTGGGTCTTGCGGTAGTTGCACAGGCTGCGGCCATGGGCGTCGATCAACTGAACGCTGTTGTAGATCGCGCCGTCGTCGGCCCGCTCGGGGTAGCCGTAGACGATGGCGATGCGCTGGGCCTGGGCGATTTCCACCACGGCCATCGCCGAAGGGCCATCGTCGGCCTCGGCCAGGCGTTCCACCTGGTCCAGGCCAATGTTGTAGCCACTCAGGAACATCTCCGGGCACACCAGCAGTTGGGCGCCTTGTTGGGCAGCCAGCTGGGCCTGGTGCTGCAGGCGTTCGAGGTTGCCGGGCACGTCCAGGGGGCCGGGCGTGCCCTGGAACAGGGCGATGCGCATCACGCTACTCCTTCGCTCAGTCGGCCAGGGCGATCGGTCCGATTTCATGGAACACATCGCCCGGGCCTGGGTTGTCCGGGTGGGTCTGGCCACCGAAGTGGTTCATGATACCCCACACCGCGTTCAGCGAAGTCTGCACCGCGCCTTCCACCCAGGCCGGGGTCCACGACACGTCGTCACCGGCGATGAAGATCCCGCGCTGCTCGGCGGGCATGTCCTGTTGCATGAAGTGCGCGTACATGCGCTGGTTGTAGCGATAGTGGCCCGGCAGCGCGCCCTTGAAGGCGCCGAGGAAGTGTGGGTCGGCCTCCCAGGAAATGGTGATCGGGTCGCCGATGATGTGCCCGGCGATGTCGGTCTTGGGGTAGATCTTCTTCAATGCGTCGAGGGCCAGCTGCACGCGCTTCTCGGTCGGGTGCGGCAGCATCTTCAAGGCATCGCTCATCCAAGCGTAGGACAGGCAGATCACCCCTGGCTTGTCGTCACCGTTGTCGAACAGATAGGTGCCGCGGGTCAGGCGGTCGGTCAGGGTCATGCTCATCAGGTCGCGGCCGGTCTCTGGGTCTTTGTCTTTCCAGAATGGCCGGTCGACCATCACGAAGGTCTTCGACGACTGCATGTAGCGGGTGCGGTCCAGGGCCATCCACATCTTTTGCGAGAACAGCGCCTCCTCGCAGTCGATCTGGGTGGTCAGCAGCCAGCTCTGGCAGGTGGTGAGCACCGCCGCATAGTGGCGTACGTCACCATAGTTGTCGGTAACGGCCAGCAGGCCATCGGAGGCCCGGGCGATGCGCTTGACCCCGGTGCGCGGTGCGCCGCCGTGCAGCGAACGCAGGCTGGTGCCGGCCGGCCAATGGGCGCAACGCTCCGGCACATGGCGCCAGATACCCTGCGGTACCTGCTCGACGCCGCCGACGACCAGGTGCTGATGATCGTCGCAGTTGGTCATGACCACCCGGAAGATTTCCAGCATCGAGTTGGGGAAGTCGGAGTCCCAGCCGCCGGTACCGAAGCCTACCTGGCCAAACACTTCGCGGTGCTGGAAGCTCAGCTTGGCGAACGAGCGCGAGGTGGCGACGAAGTCATAGAAGGTGCGGTCATCCCACAGCGGCACCAGCTTGTTCCACAGGTCTTTCAGGCGTGGCACATCGCGGTCGCGGATGGCCTGCTGGATATCGCTGAATTGTGCGCCGCTTTCCAGGGCGTCGGCCCAGGCATCGGCCACTTCGTGGAACAGCTGCGGCAGGTCGGCCTTGTTTTCGGCGTAGTAGGTCTGGCCTTCGAGGTCGATCACTGTGCTGCCCGAGGCAGGGGTGAGCGGGTTGGGGAAGGGTTTGGTTTCCAGGCCCAGCTTGTCGACGTAGTGATAGAACGCCGTGGACGACACCGGGAAGCGCATGCCGCCGAGCTCGGCAACGATGCCATCAGTGCCATTGAAGGCTTGCGAACGCAGGCGTCCGCCCAGCTTCGACGCCTCGTACACCACCGGCTTGAGGCCTAGTTTCATCAGTTCGTAGGCCGCCACCAGCCCGGCAATGCCACCCCCCACAATCGCCACTTCCTCGCCATGCCGCGCCGCCGGGATGCTGCCCAGGCCGGCCGGGTGTTCCAGCCAGTCATCGAAGCCGAAGGGGAAGTCCGGGCCGAAGATGGTGATGGGTTTCTTGCCGTCGGCGGGGTGGCGGTTGTTCTTGTTCATGTAATGACCTTGCCAGAGAGGCTGCGCAGGGGGCGGAGCCTGAGTATAGAGAATGACTGGTGGCCATTTTATGAAGTGCGGTGTTCGTAAATAAGATGCAGAGTGGCGTCGTTATGTAGTTTGTTTCGTCGATATGTTGCTATGGCATCTCATATCGACGAATCAGCTCAAAGAGGCCAGATGCTCGACTGTCTCGGGGTATTTCTGCACCAGGCGGATCAAGGCGATGGCCTGGGCGTTGGGTTGGGAGCGGCCTTGTTCCCAGTTCTCCAATGTGCGCGCGTTGGTACGCAGGTAGGCGGCGAACACCGCGCGTGACATGTTCAGGCGCTGGCGCAGTTCGATCAGTTCGTTGGGTACCAGCGGTGCCAACTGTTCGAATTCGACCTTGTGCGAGCGCAGGGTGAGCTTGCCGGCCCGTTCGCCGGCGAGGGCGTCGAAGCCTTCGGTGAGTTCAGTGAAGATGTTGCGTGGCATTGGTTGTCCTCATCAGGTATTCGCGTTCCAGCAGGTGCTTGAGCGCTTGGCGTTGCTGGGCTGTCAGGTCATCCTGGACGTCCTTGCCGTACAGCGTGAACAGCCAGAACTGCTGCCCGGTAGACCACCAGTAGTAGATGATCCGCGTGCCACCGCGTTTGCCCTTGTGCCGTTGAGTGTCCGCGAAGCGCACCTTCCTCAGGCCTCCCGTGCCCTTGATGACATCGCCGGCATGTGGGTGCATCAGGAGCAATCGCTGCAGCAAGCGGAAATCCTCATCGTCCAGAAGTTGAGGGCGATAGCGCTCGAAGGCGGGTAATTCGACAAATAGCGCATCCATGCTTTTGTACGTATCCTGCGTATAGTTTGTGGTGTGGTCGCCAAAGCGTCAATAGTGCGGACTGCTGTCAGCCTAAATGGGGAGGGGAGAAGAGGGAGGGGGAGAGAATTGCTGGATATGTCGCAGATAAAGGGCTGTAGCCTTGGGCACCCCGTCTGTTCGGCATCTGCGGCGATGGGCTATCCAACCATTCCTACAGACCATCTAGAGATAGGGAATTATCCTACTTGCCTTGTCGCTCTGGTCTGGCTGCACGGGTAACTCTTCACGGCTAATTTCTTGCGGTCGCCGCACATTCGGTGACTGGGCGTGAGAACCCAGCAATCTTTACTTGGAGGCATGCTGTCATGGCAGCTGTGCGCGGGCAGGCTTTGCCTGGCCGGATTCAGCCTCCAAGTTGCCGGTTCTCACCCCGTGCATGGCTGCCACCCATTCCCGTGAGAAGGCTGCGTGGCGGTCTTTTCTCTGACCGGTTATGGAGGCTGTACCCATGAAGAAAATTGTCCCCGACCCACCCCTGAAACTGAACCCAACCACCGAACGTTCGTTCTGCACCTGCCAGTCCAGTCACCCGCCCATCTTCACCGTCCGCCCCGGCGTCGATGCCGCCGACGCGCTTGTGCACACCAGCATGTTGGCGTCCGCGATCCAGGAAATCACCGACGACTACGCCCTGCATCACGCGCCCGAGGCGAATCGAGCGATGATCTGGTCGGTCGTGCATTCGGCTGAAACCATCCGGGCATTGGTGGATGGCCTGCTTGACGCGATGGAGGCCTGACGGCCGACCGTGGGGCAGTCAGCCCGGCTGCCCGCGGTCCACCTTGCTGCTGAGAATGATCGACGTGGTGGTCTTCTCGACCCCGTCGAGGCTACCGATCTGGTCGAGCAACTGGTCCAGCTGCTCCGGCGAATCGCTATGCAGCCAGGCCACATAATCAAACTCGCCACTGACCGCACACAGCTGCTGCACCTGGCCCATGGCCGACAGCCGCCGCACCACCTCCTTGCCCGCGCGCGGCTGCACCTTGATCCCCACATAGGCTTGCAGCCCGCCACCGATCAGGCGCTGGCCAAGCCGTACGCCATAGCCGGTGATCACCTTGCTCTTCTCCAGCCGTGCCAGGCGCGAGTTCACCGTAGTGCGGGCGATGCCGAGCTGCCGGGCGAGGGTGGCGACGCTTTCGCGGGCATTGATCTGCAACAGGGCGATCAGCTGGCGGTCGATTTCGTCGAGGGCGATGGGGCGTGAGTCAGGCATGGCGAATCTCTGCAAGGGACGCGCTAGCCTAGCCAGCCGCCACGGTGCAGGGCAAGCGCTGGCTTTTGTAGCGCAAGCCGCTAATATTGCGGCCTCACGCCCCCGGCAAGGATCGGGCGGCCACCATTGCAGGCGGAGTTGCAGATGAGTCTCAGGGACTGGTACTGGAAACGCTGGATTCGTCGCCAGGGGGGCAAGGTCAGCCTGGGGGTGTCGAAGTTCGGCAAGCGCGCCGTACTCGACCTTGAGCAGGAGGTCCGCCTCGGCGATGTGATACTCGACTGCCGCGAGCTGTCGATCGGCGCCCACACCTACATCCGCAGCGATTGCCTTCTGCAACTGGTCGAGTCGATTGGTCGCTTCTGTTCGATCGGCAGCGGTGCCGTGATCGGCCAGGAAAAGAACACCCATCCGGTCGATTGGCTAAGTACCCACCCGTTCCAGTACACCGGCACGCCCCTTGAATACACCGCGCGCGTGGACATGGCCAGCATTGGCCACGATGTGTGGATCGGGCACAGCGCGATGGTGATGGAAGGGGTCAAGGTCGGTACCGGGGCGATCATCGCCACCCGTGCCGTGGTCACCCGGGACGTGCCGCCCTATGCCGTGGTGGCGGGTGTGCCTGCCAAGGTGGTCCGCTACCGCTATCCGCCAGAGATGATCGAGCGCCTGCTCGCCAGCCGTTGGTGGGAGCGTGACGTGCAGGCGTTGCAGCGCTTGCCGCTCAATGACCCGGCGGCCTGCTTGGCGGCAATGGAGCCACTGCCCCCGGCACGCTATGGGCGGATTCGCATCAGCCGTAAAGGTGGCGAGGTGTTGGCCGGCCCGCAGTGAGCGACCAGGCTACAGAAATACAAAAGCCGCGCATCAGCGCGGCTTTTGTATTTCTGGTGGGCCCACACAGACTCGAACCGTGGACCAAAGGATTATGAGTTGCCTGGAGATGCTGCAAACCCAGTGAAACCGTGCGTAGCTTAGCGTAGGCATAGTTAGCTCGAAGTAGCGTGGTTACTGGTGTTTAGCGTAATTTGGCGAAATGGGTGGAAGCTGGGCACGATACCGCCAGTGTATTGTTTTTTGTAGCGCGGAGCGGTCAGGTTTTTCGGCCATGACGTTGTTCACCTGGTAAACATGTGATCAAGGTTATTGCAAGGTGGCAATTACACACCTAAGATGCCCGCCTTCTCTCACCCGACAGCAAAGGAGGTAAATCATGCAACAGTTGATCACCCTTTGCAGGTCGCGCCTGGCTTGATCGCATTCGCCGCTACTCGTTAGCGGTACCGCAACGCCCGGCCTCTGGCCTGCCAATCCGAACATCTTTTTGTTTCAACCCATCAGGATTGGACTATGGGCACTTGCATTCGCAATTTGTCCGACGGCGCCGTATTGGTCGCCGCGGACGACACCTGGATCGAAGGAAAAGCGATCCAACAACTCGAAACCACCGCTCGCCTAGGGGGCATGCATCGGGTGGCCGGCATGCCGGACCTGCATCCGGGGCGTGGCTATCCGGTCGGCGCGGCATTCTTTTCCGTGGGGCGTTTGTACCCGGCGCTGGTCGGCAATGACATCGGCTGTGGCATGGCGCTGTGGCGCACGGACATCCCGACCGCCAAGCTGCATCTGGATAAGCTGGAGAAACGCCTTGGCAACCTCGACCTGCCGCTCGACGAGACGTGGCAGGAGGCCGTCGCCAGCTTCGGTTTGCCTGCCACGGGGCACGAGCGTTCTCTAGGCACCATTGGTGGTGGTAATCACTTCGCCGAGCTGCAGCAACTCGATGAAAACTACGACGATGCGGCCCTGGCAGCCTTGGGCATCGAGCGCAAACACCTGCTGTTGCTGGTGCACAGCGGCTCGCGTGGTTTGGGCGAGGCGATCTTGCGTGAGCAGGTCGACCTGTTCGGTCATCACGGACTGGAGGCGGGCAGCGAGGCCAGCACTCATTACCTGGGCCGGCACGACGGCGCGCTGCGTTTTGCCGAAGCCAACCGTCAGTTGATTGCCCGGCGCATGCTCGACCGCTTGCGTGCCGATGGCGATGTACTGCTCGACATCAACCACAACCTGGTGTCGCCAGCGCAGGTCGACGGGCTCGATGGTTGGCTGCATCGCAAAGGCGCCACACCGTCGGATCAGGGGGCGGTGGTGATCCCTGGTTCGCGCGGCGACTACAGCTACCTGGTACAGCCGATCGCCGACGAGCGTAGCTTGTTGTCCCTGGCCCATGGCGCCGGGCGCAAATGGATGCGCAGCGAGTGCAAGGACCGCCTCGCCTCGCGCTACAGCGTCGAGCAACTGAGTCGTACGGCACTAGGCAGCCGCGTGATCTGCGCCGACCGGGCGCTGATCTACGAGGAAGCGCCGGAGGCCTACAAGGCTATCGACTCGGTGGTGGGTGCCTTGCGTGAAGCGGGGTTGGTTCGCGTGCTGGCACGACTGAAACCGGTGCTCACCTACAAGACGCGCGGAGGGTGCTGCTGATGATCCTACTGCAACTCTCGGCGGCTCAGGGGCCGGAAGAATGTGCCCTGGCAGTGGCCAAGGCATTGCTCAGGCTGCAGGCCGAAGCGGATGCCCAGGCCGTGGCGGTACGGATACTCGAAGAACAGCCGGGGCCGCGGCGCGGTACCTTGCGCTCGGTGTTGCTGGCACTGGATGGCGAGCAGGCCGAGCGCCTGGCGGATCACTGGACGGGCTCGCTGCAATGGACGTGCAGCAGTCCGTACCGGCCGGGGCATGCGCGCAAGAACTGGTTCTTTGGGGGCGCACGGTTTGCGCCACCGGCACCGGAATTGGCGAGCGAGATCCACTTCGAGACCTTGCGTTCGTCCGGGCCGGGTGGTCAGCATGTCAACACCACCGACTCGGCAGTGCGCGCCACGCACCTGGCCAGCGGCGTCAGCGTCAAGGTACAGAGCGAGCGTAGCCAGCACGCCAACAAACGTTTGGCGCTGCTGCTCATCGGTCAACGCCTGGCGCAACAGGCAGAGCAGGTCGACAGCGAACTGCGCGCGGAGCGGCGGTTGTTCCATCACCGCATCGAGCGTGGCAATCCACGTCGGGTGTTTCGTGGCGAGCGCTTCGAGCCGGCTGGCCAGTAGATTGTGTGCGAATAGTCGTCGAGCAAAAGTCAGGCCGGGCGGCGTAGGCGATGCCGGCCCCACAAAAACGGATGAGGAAAGGACCTGAACTGGTCAAGTAATTTTGGACACCGATTAAGGTTCATACCGCTGCCTTGAGCTTTTCCTCCATGGCTACTGGCGTTTCATAGCCGTTGTAGCTGTGGAGGCGCTTGAG
>NZ_JBDJLM010000053.1:0-36102 GCF_039673365.1 Pseudomonas sp. TWI923
GCCGAAGGCGCGAGATGTAGACTTGCGCAGCAAGTCGTAGGCCGCGCGGGCCCGGAAGGCACCGGAGCGAGGGGCCCCGGAGCGTAGCGCAGGGGCCGTATGATGGGAGCAGGCGGTTTTGCCTACTTTTTCCAAGAAAAAAGTAGGCCGCCGTAAGGGCGGAAAGGTGACTAAGCGTCGACATCGCAAATGAATGCGCATACATCTATCAAAACCCACACTCTCAAAGCCAAACCTATCTCCCACCCCACAATCCAAGTAAAGTGCCGCTCCCCGCCGTACCCGCTGAACACAGAAGGAACCCCAGCCATGACCACCCCTGTAGATATCGCCGTAGTAGGCGCCACCGGCGCAGTCGGTGAAACCCTCGTGCAGATCCTCGAGGAACTGTCCTTCCCGGTGGCCACCCTGCACCTGCTGGCCAGCATGGAATCGGCGGGCAGCAGCGTCATGTTCGCCGGCAAGAAGCTCAAAGTCCGTGAAGTGGACAGCTTCGACTTCAAGCAAGTGAAACTGGTGTTCTTCGCCGCCAGCCCCGCCGTCAGCCGTAGCTTCGCACCCAAAGCACAGCAAGCCGGCTGCACCGTGATCGACCTGTCCGGCGTGCTGGACGGGGCCGTGGCGCTGGTGCCGGAAGCCAACGCCGAGCGCATCGCCGACCTGTCGCAACCAGCCCTGATCACCAGCCCCTGCGCAGGCGCAGTGGCACTGGCCGTGGCGCTGGCGCCCCTCAAGGGCTTGCTCGACATCGAGCGCGTTCAGGTCAACGCTTGCCTGGCCGTTTCGGCCCAGGGCAGGGAGGCGGTCAGCGAGCTGGCCCGGCAAACCGCCGAGCTGCTCAACGCCCGCCCGCTGGAGCCGCGCTTCTTCGACCGCCAGGTGGCCTTCAACCTGTTGCCGCAGGTCGGCGCACCCGACGAGCAGGGCCATACCGCCGTCGAGCGGCGCCTGGTCAGTGAGCTGCGCCAACTGCTGGGCCTGCCGCAATTGAAGATTTCCGTGTCCTGCATTCAAGTCCCGGTGTTTTTCGGCGATAGCTTCAGTGTGGCGGTGCAGAGCCGTCGCCCGGTCGATCTGGGCGCTGTGAACACCGCACTCGAAGCGGCCGAGAGCATCGAACTGGTAGAGCCAGGCGATTATCCGACCCCGGTAGGTGACGCAGTGGGCCAGGACGTGGTCTATGTTGGTCGTGTACGTCACGGGATAGATGAGGATGAACAGCTCAACCTCTGGCTGACCACCGACAATGTGCGCAAAGGCGCGGCACTCAACGCCGTGCAGGTGGCGCAATTGTTGATTAAACACATGGCGTAAAAGATACTGACCAGCAATTTTGTCCTGCACCACAACAGGGTTTTTGGGACGGTTCTTACAAGGGAAGAGTTCATGCTTCGAATTCGCAAACTGGTACTGGCCATCGCGGCAGCCTCGGCGCTGTCGTCCGGCGTGGCGAATGCCTTGGGGTTGGGGGAGCTGACCCTGAAGTCGGCACAGAACCAGCCACTGGATGCCGAGATCGAACTGCTCGACGTGCGCGACCTCACCGCAACCGAGATGGCGCCAAGCCTGGCGTCGCCGGAGGAGTTCGCCAAGGCCGGGGTGGCTTACCCGACCTACCTCGAAGACCTGACCTTCACCCCCGTGATCAACCCCAATGGCCGCAGCGTGTTGCGCGTCACCTCCAGCAAGGCCTTGCCGGAGCCGGTGGTCAAGTTCCTGGTCCAGGTGATGTGGCCGCAGGGGCGTCTGCTGCGCGACTACAACGTGCTGCTCGACCAGGCCAAGGCCCAGGGCAGCCAGCCGTCCCAGGCCAACATCAACCCAGCGCAAAGCTCCGGCAGCTACACCACCAAGCGCCGTGACACGCTGTGGCAGATTGCCGCGCGCAATACCCAGGGCGGCTCGGTCCAGCAGACCATGCTGGCGATCCAGGCGTTGAACCCGGATGCGTTCATCGGCAACAACATCAACCAGCTCAAGACCGGGCAGGTGCTGCGCCTGCCCGATCAGCAGCAGGTACAGAGCATTGCCCAGGGCGAAGCCAACCGTGAAGTGGCCGAGCAGTACGCCGCCTGGCGTGAAGGCCGACGCCTGGGGCCGCGCGCCCGCCAGCTGGACGCCACCCGCCGTGGCCAGGCCGGTGAGGCTCCGGCGCGTATCGCCCAGGGCGACAACCTGCGCCTGGTGGCCCCCGGCGGCAAAGGCGCCGCTGGCCAGGCCAAGGCACTGAACGACAAGCTTGCCGTGGCCCAGGAAAGCCTGGACACCAGCCGTCGCGACAACGACGAGCTCAAAAGCCGCATGGCCGATCTGCAGAGCCAACTGGACAAGCTGCAGCGGCTGATCGAACTGAAGAACGACCAACTGGCACGCCTTGAAGCTCAAGGTGCGGCACCGCAGGCACAGCCAGGCGAACCTGCCCCCGCGCAGCCAGCCCTCAACGCCCAGTTGACGCCCGCCGAACCTGTGGTGGCGCCAGCACCTGCTGCGGTCGATACCGCGCCGCAAACCACGCCGGCCAGCAGCGAAGCACCTGCTGCCCAAGAGCAAGGCGCACTCGATCAACTGATGGGCAATCCGCTGCTTCTGGGGCTGATCGCCGGCTCGGCGTTCCTCGCCCTGTTGCTGTTGCTGCTGCTTTTGGCGCGCAAGCGCAAAGCCCAGCAGGAAGCTGAAAAGCACCTGCGCATGGCTCGCGCCCTGTCTGAAGAGGGGGACCGTGCCCCGGACCTGGACCTGCCGCCGGACAGCTTCGACGGCCTGGACGTCTCGGCCCCCAGCGTCACTCTGTCGCCTGCAGTAGTCGCCGCCTCGGCAGCTGCGGCAACGGCTGCCGAGATGCCGGCACCTGCGCCAACGCCTGCCGCGCCCGCGGTGGACCCGCGCGCTGCGCTGTTCGCCGAGGTTGATGAGAGCCTGGCCCGTGGTCGCCTGAACCATGCCGCCGACCTGCTGGAAGCCGCCGTCGCTTCCGAGCCGCAGCGCAATGACCTGCGCCTGAAGCTGATGGAAGTGTATGCCCGTCAGGGTGACCAGGATGCCTTTGCTGGCCAGGAGCGCAAGCTGGCGCCGGGCGAGCAGAACCAGGCCGAAGTCGCCTCGCTCAAGGAGCGCTTCCCGGCCATGCTCGGCGTCGCGGCGCTGGCGGCTGGTGCCGCAGCCCTGGCTGCCGAGCTGGACGAACAATACGTCCAGGACCTGTTGCAGGACCCGGCGCCGGCTGCCGTCGAAGCCGAGCCTGAGCCGGCAGTGGAGCCCGAAGCCGTTGCCGAGGCCTTCCCGGAGCCTGAGCCTGAACCGGCCCCGGTTGCTGAAGACGACCTGGACAGTGCCTTCGACTTGAGCCTGGGTGATGACCTGCCGGAAGAAGACCCTCTCGATCTGACAGCGCTGGAAGAGGCGGTGTCGGCTGCCGCGCAGCCTCAGGCCGATGCTGCGCCTGCCGTCAGCGAAACCGATGCCGACGATGATTTTGAAGCCCTGTTGGCCCAAGCCCAGGCTCAGGCCCCGGAGCAGCCGCAGGCCCTCGATGACCTGGCCGATTTTGACCTTGATGTGGGTGAGCCAGAGGCCTCGGCCAGCAGCGAGGAGCCGGCGGTGGATGTGGCGGCCGAGTTGGCGGCCTTCGAAGCCATGCCCGAGTTCGACCCGATTTCCGAACTGGAGCTGCCGGACGACTTCGACCTGTCGCTGTCGCTGGATGACGACTCGCCGGCGGCGCAGAAATTTGCTTCCGAGCTGGACGACGTCAACGCCGAGCTCGACAAGCTGTCGCAAAGCCTCGATGCGCCAGACAATGCGCCACGCTTCACCGCCGAAGACGCCGCCCAGGAGCCGGAACCGCTGGATGACCTGGACTTCGACTTCTTCTCCGGTACCGACGAAGTGGCCACCAAGCTGGACCTGGCGCGTGCCTATATCGACATGGGTGACCATGATGGCGCTCGCGACATCCTCGACGAAGTGGTCAAGGATGGCGATGAGGGCCAGCGCCAGGAAGCCAACGAGATGCTCTCGCGCCTGGTTTGATCGCTGAAACGATCGCGGGGCAATCCCGCTCTCACATGCCCCTCATTGCTGGGCTGTCGTGGGAGCGGGATTGCCCCGCGATCGTTTCGGCCAGCATGCGGTTTACCGCTATACTGCCTGCCTTTTTGTTACATCATCAGGTTTCACGTTCTTGGACATCATCGACAACGCCGCCGCCGAATCAGCGGCCGAAGGCTTCACCCGTATCGCCCTGGGCGTGGAATACAAAGGTTCGCGCTACCGCGGCTGGCAGCGCCAGGCCAGTGGTGTGCCCAGCGTCCAGCAAGCACTCGAGCAGGCGCTGTCGAAGGTGGCCAATGAACCGATCAGCGTGATCTGTGCCGGGCGCACCGACGCCGGGGTGCATGGCTGCGGGCAGATCGTGCATTTCGATACCCAGGCCGTGCGCGATGAACGCGCCTGGACCCTGGGCACCAACTTCAACCTGCCCCACGACATCAGCGTGGTCTGGTCCAGGCCAATGCCTGCGGATTTCCATGCCCGCTTCAAAGCCAATGCGCGGCGCTACCGCTATGTCATCTACAACGACCCGATCCGTCCGGCCCACCTTGCCGAGGAAGTGACCTGGAACCATCGGCCGCTGGATGTCACGCGCATGGCCGAAGCCGCACAGTACCTGCTCGGCACCCATGACTTCAGCGCCTTCCGCGCCAGCCAGTGCCAGGCCAAGTCGCCGGTCAAGCACATCCATCACCTGCGCGTTACCCGCCATGGCCAGATGATCGTGATCGATGTGCGTGCCACCGCCTTCCTCCATCACATGGTGCGCAACATCGCCGGCGTGCTGATGGCCATCGGTACCGGCGAACGCCCGGTGGAATGGGCTCGCGAGGTGCTCGAGGGGCGTGATCGCCGCGCGGCGGGGGTGACCGCGCACCCTTATGGGCTGTACCTGGTGAAGGTGGAGTACCCGCCCGAGTACGAGCTGCCGCAGCGTTACATCGGCCCACACTTTCTCACCGGTTTCGAGGCGTTGCTGGACTGACGGAGCAAAGGTCATTTGCTACCATCGGCGCTTTCATCGATCACTCAAGGTTCGCTGTCCATGAGCAAGGTTCGCAGCAAGATCTGCGGGATTACCCGCATCGAGGACGCCCTCGCCGCTGTCGAGGCCGGCGCCGATGCCATCGGCCTGGTGTTCTATGAAAAAAGCCCGCGTGCCGTGGACGTACGCAAGGCCCGGGCGATCGTCGAGGCCTTGCCGCCCTTCGTGACGACCGTAGGCCTGTTCGTCAATGCCTCGCGCTGCGAGCTGAACGAGATCCTCGAAGTCGTTCAACTGGACCTGCTACAGTTCCACGGCGATGAGAGCCCGGCTGATTGCGAGGGTTACCATCGCCCCTGGATCAAGGCCCTGCGTGTACGGCCCGGCGATGACCTCGAGGCGGCCTGCAAGCACTACGCCGGCGCCCGCGGCATCCTGCTGGACGCTTATGTGCCCGGCATCCCGGGGGGAACCGGCGAAGCGTTCGACTGGTCTTTGATACCGCAACACCTGAGCAAACCGATCATCCTGGCTGGCGGCCTGTCGGCCGATAATGTCGCCGAGGCCATCCGCCAGGTGCGCCCGTACGCGGTGGATGTCAGTGGCGGCGTGGAGCAGGCCAAGGGCATCAAGGATGCCGTGAAGATCGAGGCCTTCATGCAGGCAGTGCGCCAGGCGTGATGGTGGATGTGACGGCTGGCCGCGCGCCATCGTCCATAGGTTTCGCAGCCCGATGCTGCCAGGCCGCGCCTGCAAGGCAGCGGCTCAGGCCATCGGCGTAATTATTGGAGGTGGGGCGGTACATGGCGCAGTCATGGCCGGCCCATCGTCGTTTCAAAGCAGAATTTGAGCTCAAGGGCAGGGTGGGGCAGGCAATGCCTCCCGCCCGCCATTACTGGAGAAAGAAAGCATGAGCAACTGGTTGGTAGACAAACTGATCCCTTCGATCATGCGTTCCGAGGTGAAGAAGAGCTCGGTGCCCGAAGGGCTGTGGCACAAGTGCCCGTCCTGCGAGGCCGTGCTTTACCGTCCGGAGCTGGAAAAGACCCTCGATGTCTGCCCCAAGTGCAACCACCACATGCGCATCGGCGCACGTGCGCGCATCGACATCTTCCTCGACCAGGACGGCCGTGCCGAACTGGGTGCCGACCTGGAACCGGTCGATCGCCTGAAGTTCCGTGACGGCAAGAAGTACAAGGACCGCCTGACCGCTGCCCAGAAGCAGACCGGCGAGAAAGACGCACTGATCTCCATGAGCGGTACCCTGATGGGCATGCCGATCGTGGTCAGCGCCTTCGAATTCTCCTTCATGGGTGGTTCGATGGGTGCCATCGTCGGCGAACGCTTCGTGCGCGCTGCCAACTACGCCCTGGAGAACCGTTGCCCGATGGTGTGCTTCTCCGCCTCCGGTGGTGCGCGCATGCAGGAAGCGCTGATCTCGCTGATGCAGATGGCCAAGACCTCGGCGGTGCTGGCGCGCCTGCGTGAAGAAGGCATCCCGTTCATTTCGGTGCTGACCGACCCGGTCTATGGCGGTGTTTCCGCCAGCCTGGCAATGCTCGGCGACGTGATCGTCGGCGAGCCCAAGGCACTGATCGGTTTCGCCGGCCCGCGGGTCATCGAGCAGACCGTGCGCGAGAAACTGCCAGAAGGCTTCCAGCGCAGCGAGTTCCTGCTGGAGCATGGCGCCATCGACCTGATCATCTCCCGTGACCAGTTGCGTCCGCGCCTGGCCCGCCTGCTGGCCCAGATGACCGGCCAGGCAACCCCGGCAGAAGCCCGTGAGGCGGCTGCGGTAGCGTGATGAGCCAGCGCAACCTGGGCGAGTGGCTCGCCTACCTCGAACAGTTGCACCCTACGGCCATCGACATGGGCCTGGAGCGTTCCCAGCGGGTGCTGGCGCGCCTGCAGTTGGGCAAGCTGGCGCCTCGCGTGGTGACGGTCACCGGCACCAACGGCAAAGGCTCCACCTGTGCTTTCGTGGCCTCGCTGCTGCGCGCCCAGGGGCTCAAGGTCGGGGTTTACAGTTCACCGCACCTGTTGCGTTACAACGAGCGCGTGCTCATCGATGGCGTCGAAGCCAGCGATGAGCAGCTGTGCGAAGCCTTTGTCGCCGTCGAGGCGGCACGCGGCGATACCTCGCTGACCTATTTCGAGATGGGTACCCTGGCGGCGTTCTGGCTGTTCAGCCAGTCGCAACTGGATGCCGTGGTGCTCGAGGTAGGCCTGGGCGGCCGGCTGGATACGGTCAATGTGGTGGATGCCGACATTTCGCTGGTCACCAGTATCGGTGTCGATCATGTCGACTACCTGGGGAACACCCGCGAATTGGTGGCCTTCGAGAAGGCCGGGATCTTCCGCCAGGGCAAACCGGCCCTGTGCGGTGACCTGGATCCGCCGCAACCCTTGTTGGACAAAGCGAGCGAGCTGGCTTGCCCGTTGTTCCTGCGCGGGCGCGACTTCGACCTGGCCAGTACCGACGACCACTGGCATTGGCGCGGCAGCAAGGCCGATGGAACGCAGCTTGAGTTGCGCGACCTGCCGTTGCTCGACCTGCCCATGGAGAACGCAGCGCTGGCCCTGCAGGCTTTTGCGCTGATGGGCCTGCCGTGGGATGAGGCACTGGTTAAGCAGGCGCTGCTGGACACCCGTATCACCGGTCGGCTGGATCGGCGCTCGCTGGTATTCAAGGGCAAGCGCGTTGAGTTGCTGCTGGATGTGGGCCACAACCCGCATGCGGCCGAGTATTTGGCGCGTCGCCTGGCGGCCCGCCCGCCGAAGGGTCGGCGCCTGGCTGTTTTCGGTCTGTTGGCCGACAAGGATCTGCAGGGCGTAATCGAGCCTTTGCAGGGATTGGTCGGGCATTGGGCAGTGGCGCCGCTGGATACGCCGCGCAGCCGCCCGGCTGAGGAACTGGCCAAGGCCTTGACGAACCTCGGTGCGACAGTGAAGTCTCACCCCAGCGTCGATGCTGCCCTGGAAGGGCAGTGCGCCCAGGCGACGGCGGATGACCAGATCCTGCTGTTCGGTTCGTTTTTCTGCGTCGGCGAGGCCCTGGCCTGGCTTGAACGGCAGGCCCCAGAGGATGGAGTAGATGGCAGTGCTGGATAAAGGGATGAAGCAGCGCATGGTCGGTGCGCTGGTGCTGGTGGCGCTGGCGGTGATCTTCCTGCCGATGCTGTTCACCCGCGAGGACGAGATGCGTCAGGTGCGCGTCGAGGCGCCCCAGGCGCCAGCCATGCCGAGCCTGCCTCAGGTGCAGGTCGAGCCGGTGCAGGTGCCGGAGCCGCAACCATTGCCGGAGCAGGTTGATCCAGCGCCGGTGGTGATCGATGAATCGACGGCGCCAGCGACCACGCCAAGCCAGCCTATCGCGCCAGCGCCTCAGGCCCAGGTAGCTGTTGCGCCCAAGCCGCAGACGCCGGTGCCGACGCCAAAGGTTGAAACCCGTCCAGCGCCTGCGTCGGCACCTGCCCCGGCAGTCACGGCGGCGGCGAGCAAGCCGGCCACGCCAGGCAAGATCGACGTCAACGGCCTGCCGGTGAGCTGGTCGATCCAGCTGGCCAGCCTGTCCAACCGCGCCGGTGCCGAAAAGCTGCAGAACACCCTGCGTAGCCAGGGCTACAACGCCTACATCCGTTCGGCCGGTGGTATGAACAGGGTGTATGTGGGGCCGTTGATCGAGCGCGCCGAGGCCGAGCGCGTGCGTGACGTGATCAATCGCCAGCAGAATCTCAAGGGGATTCTGGTGCGCTTCCAGCCGGAGCGCGGCTGAAACCATCGCGGGGCAAGCCCTGAAGGGCTTGTGAGTGCATTGTAGGAGCGGCCTTGTGTCGCGAAAGGGTCGCGAAGCGGCCCCAGTTTTCAGCTACGCAACAAAAATCGCCGGGGCTGCTGCGCAGCCCTTTCGCGGCACAAGGCCGCTCCTACAGAGGGCGTACAAGTTCATTGTGTGGCGATAGGGCCTCGGCAGGCACTACGGCCCGAACGGCAAGGCGCAAAGCTGTCCCTGGAGTCAGCCTGCAGCCCTTCAAACACCTGACATTCCGCTTACCCCAAGCCCTCCGCTCTGGTAAAATGCGCCGCCTCAAACGTCGGCAGGCAGCACCGTGGCATTTACCTGGGTTGATTGGGCGATCATCGCGATCATCGCCGTTTCCTCACTGATCAGTCTTAAGCGCGGCTTCGTCAAGGAAGCTCTGTCTCTGGTCATCTGGATTGTCGCCGGGGCGCTGGCCTGGATGTTCGGTGGCTCGCTCTCGGTCTATCTCGAAAGCTACATCCAGACGCCCTCGATGCGCACCATCGCCGGCTGCGCCATTCTTTTCGTCGCCACCTTGCTGGTGGGGGCAATGCTCAACTTCCTCATCGGCGAGCTGATTCGCGTGACCGGGTTGTCCGGCACCGATCGCTTCCTCGGCACGGCCTTCGGCGCCGCGCGTGGGGCCTTGCTGGTGGTGGTGGCTGTCGGGCTGCTCAGCCTGGGGCCGGTACAACAGGATCCGTGGTGGCAGGAATCACGCCTGATACCACAATTTCTATTGGTAGCCGACTGGTCGAAAAACCTGATTCTCGGGTTCACCGGCCAGTGGATGTCCAGTGGGGTCAGCGCACCCGTTGACCTTCCGTTCAAGGAACAGCTGCTCGGGCCTGCAAAGCCCTGAGCGCTATTCACTCAAGTTTCATCAAAGTAGGGGTTGCGTCGCATGTGTGGCATCGTCGGTATCGTCGGTAAGTCGAACGTCAATCAGGCGCTGTATGACGCGCTTACGGTCCTCCAGCACCGCGGCCAGGACGCTGCCGGTATCGTGACCAGCCATGACGGCCGGTTGTTCCTGCGCAAGGATAATGGCCTGGTGCGCGACGTCTTCCAGCAGCGCCACATGCAGCGCCTGGTCGGCAGCATCGGTATCGGTCATGTGCGTTACCCGACCGCCGGCAGCTCCACCTCGGCCGAGGCCCAGCCGTTCTATGTCAACTCGCCGTACGGCATCACCCTGGCGCACAACGGCAACCTGACCAACGTCGAGCAGCTGGCCAAGGAGATCTACGAGTCCGACCTGCGTCACGTCAACACCAACTCCGACTCCGAAGTGCTGCTGAACGTGTTCGCCCATGAGCTGGCGGTGCGCGGCAAGCTGCAGCCTACCCAGGAAGACGTGTTCGCCGCGGTGTCCCACGTGCACAGCCGCTGCGTCGGCGGTTACGCGGTGGTGGCGATGATCACCGGCTACGGCATCGTCGGTTTCCGTGACCCCAACGGCATCCGTCCGGTGGTGTTCGGCCAGCGTCACACCGACGAAGGCGTCGAATACATGATCGCCTCGGAAAGCGTCGCGCTCGACGTGCTCGGCTTCACCCTGATCCGTGACCTGGCGCCAGGCGAAGCGGTGTACATCACCGAAGAAGGCCAACTGTTCACCCAGCAGTGCGCGAACAACCCCAAGCTGCAGCCGTGCATCTTCGAGCACGTCTACCTGGCCCGCCCGGACTCGATCATCGACGGCGTCTCGGTGTACAAGGCGCGCCTGCGCATGGGCGAGAAACTGGCCGAGAAGATCCAGCGCGAGCGCCCGGACCATGACATCGACGTGGTCATCCCGATCCCGGACACCAGCCGCACCGCCGCGCTGGAGCTGGCCAACCACCTGGGCGTGAAGTTCCGCGAAGGCTTCGTCAAGAACCGCTACATCGGCCGTACCTTCATCATGCCCGGCCAGGCTGCGCGCAAGAAATCGGTGCGCCAGAAGCTCAACGCCATCGAGCTGGAGTTCCGCGGCAAGAACGTGATGCTGGTGGACGACTCGATCGTGCGCGGCACCACCTGCAAGCAGATCATCCAGATGGCTCGCGAAGCCGGCGCCAAGAACGTCTACTTCTGCTCCGCGGCACCTGCGGTGCGCTACCCCAACGTCTACGGCATCGACATGCCGAGCGCTCACGAACTGATCGCCCACAACCGTACCACCGAACAGGTGGCCGAGTTGATCGGCGCCGACTGGCTGATTTACCAGGACCTGCCGGACCTGATCGAATCGGTCGGTGGCGGCAAGATCAAGATCGAGCACTTCGATTGCGCGGTGTTCAACGGTGAGTACGTCACCGGCGACATCGACGACGCCTACCTCGAGCGCATCGAGCAGGCCCGTAACGACCTGGCCAAGGTGAAGACCCAGGCAGTCAGCGCGATCATCGACCTGTACAACAACTGACTTTGGGAGCGACGGCATGACGGATCAATGGGATGCCGGGCGACTGGACAGTGACCTCGAGGGTGTCGGTTTCGACACCCTGGCGGTTCGCGCCGGTCAGCACCGCACACCGGAGGGCGAGCACAGCGAAGCGCTGTTCCTGACCTCCAGCTATGTCTTCCGCACGGCCGCCGACGCCGCCGCGCGTTTTGCCGGCGAGACGCCGGGCAACGTCTATTCGCGCTACACCAACCCGTCCGTACGCGCCTTCGAAGAGCGCCTGGCGGCAATGGAAGGCGCGGAACAGGCCGTGGGTACTTCCACCGGCATGGCGGCGATCCTCGCCGTGGTGATGTCGCTGTGCAGTGCCGGCGACCACGTGCTGGTGTCGCAGAGCGTGTTCGGCTCGACCATCAGCCTGTTCGAGAAGTACTTCAAGCGCTTTGGCTTGCAGGTGGACTATGTGCCGCTGGTCGATCTGAACGGTTGGGAGAAGGCCATCAAGGCCAACACCAAGCTGTTGATCGTCGAGTCGCCGTCCAACCCGCTGGCCGAGCTGGTGGACATCACCGCGCTGGCCGAGATCGCCCATGCCCGTGGTGCCATGCTGGTGGTGGACAACTGCTTCAGCACTCCGGCCTTGCAGCAACCGCTCAAGCTTGGCGCCGACATCGTGTTCCATTCGGCCACCAAGTTCATCGACGGCCAGGGCCGTTGCATGGGCGGCGTGGTTGCCGGGCGCAGCGAACAGATGAAAGAAGTGGTGGGCTTCCTGCGTACCGCCGGCCCGACTCTCAGCCCGTTCAATGCCTGGATCTTCACCAAGGGCCTGGAGACGCTCAAGCTGCGCATGCGTGCCCATTGCGAGAGCGCCCAGCGCCTGGCCGAGTGGCTCGAACAGCAGGACGGTGTGGAGAAGGTGCACTACGCCGGGCTACCGAGCCATCCGCAGCATGAGCTGGCCAAGCGCCAGATGAGCGGTTTCGGCGCGGTGGTCAGCTTCGAGGTCAAGGGTGGCAAAGAGGGCGCTTGGCGCTTCATCGATGCTACTCGGGTGATTTCGATCACCACCAACCTGGGCGACAGCAAGACCACCATTGCCCACCCGGCCACCACCTCCCACGGCCGCTTGTCGGCGCAGGAGCGTGAAGCGGCGGGCATCCGTGACAGCCTGATCCGCGTCGCCGTCGGCCTGGAAGATGTGGCCGACCTGCAAGCCGATCTTGCCCGCGGTCTGGCGGCGCTGTGATCGACTGGAAGGGTGGCGAGCCTGGCCATAACGGCCGGGTGGCCCTGGTCACCGGTGCCGCGCGCGGCATTGGCCTGGGCATCGCCGCCTGGCTGATCTGCGAAGGTTGGCAAGTCGTCCTCAGTGACCTGGACCGCCAGCGTGGCACCCGGGTGGCTAAAGCGCTGGGCGACAATGCCTGGTTCATCAGCATGGATGTTGCAGACGAAGCCCAGGTCAGTGCCGGGGTGTCCGAAGTGCTCGGGCAGTTCGGCCGGCTGGATGCGCTGGTGAGCAATGCGGCCATCGCCAATCCGCACAACCAGACGCTGGAAAGCCTGTCGCTCAGCCAGTGGAATCGTGTGCTGGCGGTCAACCTCAATGGTCCGATGCTGCTGGCCAAGCATTGCGCACCGTACCTGCGCGCCCATGGCGGTGCCATCGTCAACCTGACCTCTACCCGTGCCCGGCAGTCCGAGCCGGATACGGAAGCCTACGCGGCAAGTAAAGGCGGGCTGATGGCACTGACCCACGCCCTGGCGATGAGCCTGGGGCCGGAAATCCGCGTCAATGCCGTCAGCCCCGGCTGGATCGATGCCCGTGACCCGTCGCAGCGTCGAGCCGAGCCCTTGACTGAGGCCGACCATGCCCAGCATCCGGCGGGCAGGGTAGGGACGGTGGAGGACGTGGCGGCCTTGGTGGCATGGTTGCTGTCGCGCCAGGCAGGGTTCGTCACCGGCCAGGAATTCGTGGTCGATGGCGGCATGACCCGCAAGATGATCTACACCTGAGCGACAAGCTATTAGCTTCAAGCTGCAAGAAGGGACCGCGAGGTCCTTTCGTTGTTTTCAGGGTTTCAAAGGGGTGTGCAGGCGACGTGCTTTTTTCTTGCCGCTTGCAGCTTCAAGCTAGCAGCTGCTTTTTCATCTTTTTTAAAAAAAATTCAATGGGGCTATTGACTTAGCATCGGTACCTGCGTAAATTTCGCGGCCTCAGCGAAGCAAACGCAACAAGCAACATCGCGGGGGTGATTAGCTCAGCCGGGAGAGCATCTGCCTTACAAGCAGAGGGTCGGCGGTTCGATCCCGTCATCACCCACCACTTCCTGAGAATGTTTCTGGTACAGGATGCTTCTAACGAAGCTGAAAGTCAGAGAGGAACAGGACGCAAGTCCACACTGCGCGGCGGTAGTTCAGTCGGTTAGAATACCGGCCTGTCACGCCGGGGGTCGCGGGTTCGAGTCCCGTCCGCCGCGCCATTTTTCAGTATCAGATGGGTGCCTGGCACCGGTCTGAAGTCGAAGGCAAATATGCCTGAGGCTGATCCCAGTTTCAATCAGGTGCAAACCTGAACGATACGCAGCGGTAGTTCAGTCGGTTAGAATACCGGCCTGTCACGCCGGGGGTCGCGGGTTCGAGTCCCGTCCGCTGCGCCATCTTGTGTTTTGAACTCCTTGAACAGTTCGAAGCAAAACAAAAAAGGCGATCTCGCATCGCTTTTTTTGTGCCTGGCTTTCGCGTCCAAGACGCTTGAAAGCCTGGATCCCAGTTTCAATCGGGTGAAAGCCCGGGCGATACGCAGCGGTAGTTCAGTCGGTTAGAATACCGGCCTGTCACGCCGGGGGTCGCGGGTTCGAGTCCCGTCCGCTGCGCCATCTTCAGTTCTGAGCCCCTTGAACAGCTCGGAACAACAAAAAAGCGACCTTCAGGTCGCTTTTTTCGTTTTTGGCGGTTGTCAGGTTGCCTCATTCAGAGCCTGAAATTACCGATCAACCCCTTCAGCTCGCCGCCCACCCGCTCCAGTTCGATAGACGCTTCCTCGATTTGCCGGCTGGCATCGAGTGAGTGGCCGGCGACATCGCGCACCCGTTCCACATTACGGCGAATGGCCACCACGACCGTGCTTTGCTGCTCGGTACTGGCGGCAATCTGCTGATTCATGCCTTGGATATCATCAACGCTGGTCGTGATGACCTGCAGGGCCTCGCTCGCCTGATTGGCAAGCTCAACGGTGGTGCTGGCCACGCGGCGGTTGCCTTGCAGGCATTCCACCGCCTGGCGGGCACCGTCCTGCAGGCGGGTGATCAGTGCTTCGATCTCGGCAGTGGAGCGCTGGGTACGCAGGGCGAGACCGCGCACCTCGTCGGCCACCACTGCGAAGCCGCGCCCGGCATCGCCGGCGCGGGCGGCCTCGATGGCCGCGTTCAGGGCCAGCAGGTTGGTCTGCTCGGCCACCGAGCGGATAACTGTCATGATGCTGCTGATCTGTTCGGCAGAGGCGCACAGCTGTTGCACGGCCTCGGTGCTGCTGCTGATGTCACTGGCCAGCTGGGCAACCTGGCTCTGGGTATTGCTGACCACCTGCTGACTGAGTTCGGCCTTGTCAGTGGCCTGGCGGGTCGCCTCGCTGGCCAGCGAACTGTTGTGCGCCACCTCCTGCACGGCGCAGGCCATCTGGCTCATGGCCGCCGCCACCTGGCGAGTTTCGCTCTGCTGGCTGGCGGCACCGCTGCTGGTGCGTTCGATCACGCAAGCCAGGGCCGCCGAGGCCTGTGAAAGCTGCTCGCAGGCCTGGCCGATCCGGCGCAAGATACCGCGCAAATTGGCGCTGCTGCGCTCAAGGGCCTGGAGCAGTTGGCCGAACTCATCGTGGCGTGGGCCAAGGTCACTGGCGCTCAGGTCGCCTTCGCCAATGCGCCGGGCCATGTCCAGTGCCTGTTGCAGGGGGGCGCAGATCTGCCGGATCAGCAGCCAGGCTACCAGGCAGGCCAGCAGCAGTGTGCCGCAGAACACGGCGAGCATCAGGCGCGTGCGTTGGCCGAGCTCGGCGGCACTGACCTGGTTCTGCTGGGTGATGAGCTGGTTGATGTGTTCGATGGCTGCAAGCACTTGCGTGGTGAGTTGTTTGCCCGTGGGGCCGGCCAGTGTCTCGGCGCCTGCTTCGAGGCTGTGCTGCAGGTCGCTCATGTAGTGGTTCATGATCTTGCGTGTGGCGCCAAGATGGGTCTGCGCCTGGGGGGAGGGCATCTGCGTCAGATTCTCGTCGATCAGCCCGTTTACTTTTCGGTAGGCGTGGCGCAGGTTTTCCAGCTCTGCATGTTCACCGTTCAGCGCATAGGCCATCTGTGTGGCGCGGATGTCGTTGAGGTTGTCGAGAATGTAGTTGACCGAGACCAGGCGTTCAGCCCGATGGGTCAGGGTGCCGAGGGTGAAGATCGCGGTCAGGACGAGGAGGGCTGCCAGCAAGACCAGTGGGGAGAGGCTAAGCAAGAGTTTCAGGCGGACCGGCAGATTCTTCATCAGCGATTTCCTTGGGCATTCGAACGGGCGAATGAGTCTAGCGAGGGAATTTCCTTGTCTGGTTAGGAGGTTCTTGTGACTGGCGTACGAAAAATCGCTAATTATCGCGAGAAAGTTCCCAGCGCTTTGGTCGGCGTCATCCACGCCTTTACATGAACCTTGCGCAATGTTGGCCCTTTCAAGGTTTCGGTGGCTTGTGGATGTGTTGCACAATAGGCACCGTTCGATTTACCCGGAATTCACGATGTCCAGATCATCCGTCTACGGTGCGCTCGGGCTGGCCCTTGTGCTGGCGGGCGTATCCGGTTGCTCCTCGAAGAAGGCTACCGTGTACGAGCACGAGAACTTCGACGACTCGGGCACCTTCTCACGCAGTTTCCCGGTCAGCGAAGCGGGCTCCTGCGAAGCTGCCCGGCGTGCGCTGCTCAGCCAGGGCTACATCATCACCAGCAGCGATGCCAACCAGGTGGCCGGCAACAAGAGTTTTCAGCAGAGCGCCGAAAACCACATGCAGATCAGCTTCAACATCACCTGCGTGCCGGACATGAGCGACAAGCAGCGTTCGACCATGTTCGCCAACGCCCTGCAGGACCGCTACACCCTGAAAAAATCCAACACCTCTGCCAGCTTGGGGGTCGGGGTGCTGGGCTCGGTGTCGATGCCGATCGGCTCCAGCGACGACTCGATGGTCAAGGTCGCCAGCGAGACAGTGGCCGCGCCACAGTTCTACGAGCGTTATTTCGCCTTGGTGGAGGGCTACCTGCCGAAGCCGAAAAAGGTGAAAAAGGCCGATACCCCTGCCGAGCCGCCGAAAGTGGAGCAACCAGCGCCAGCCTTGGGGCTGCCCGAGCCTGCGCCAACTTCGCTGGCACCCGCCCAGCCAGAGGCGGCGCCGCTGGCGGCAAGCGCCCCGGTGGCCGCGTCTGCCGCAGCCCAGGCCAGCGCACCTGTCGCGCCTGAGCCAGCCCCTGCCGTGCCCGTTCACGAAGCGCCGGCAGCTCCGGTGGTGGATGACAGCCACGGTTCGCAACCGGTTGCACCGCCCGTCGAGGCGGCCCCGATCCAGGCCCTGCAGCAGCCTGCGCAGAGCGAAGCGGCACCGGCTTCGCCGTGAGCGGTCGCTAACTTCCCGCAGGCCTGCTACGTTTACCGTTCATGGGGCTGTAATGGTTCTGTCATCCGACCCGCTTAGGGTGGCAGTGGATCCCATGAACGAAGAACGAGGAAGCAGGCAGATGGACGACTACCAGGAAGAATTGCTCGAATTCCAGGCTTATGAACTGGATGTGCCTGAGCCGGCGGACGACGCCACCGAGCTTTAACCCACCTGCCGCTGATGGCGGCGATACTCCCCCGGCGTTACGCCCGTCCAGCGCTTGAATGCGCGCTGGAAGGCTTCGGCCGATGCAAACCCCAGCAGATAGGCGATTTCGCCGAAGGCCAGCTCCGTGTCGCGGATGTAGGTCTCGGCCAGGTCGCGGCGTGTATCGTTGAGCAGGTTGCGATAGCGCGTGCCTTCTTCGGCGAGTTTGCGCCGCAGGGTCCAGGTGGGCATCTGCAGGTGCTGCGCCACTTCCTCCAGATCCGGTTCGCGGCCGCCATTGAGCAGCGGCCCCAGCAGGTGGGTGATACGTTCGCCCAGGCTGCGTACCCGGGTGCGCTGGGCCAGTTCCGTTTCGCACAGCTGCAACAGGTGCTGCCAGGTGCTCGGGCAGTGTTGCGGGTTGGCCAGGGCCAGGGTGGCCTGGCCCAGGCGTAACTGGTTGGCTGCGGCGCCAAACTGCACGGTGGTGCTGCACAGACGCTGGTATTGATCGGCATAAGCCGGCGCTTCGAACTCGATCTCCAGCCGTTCGGCCTGGATCGGCCTGCCGGCCAGGCTCGACAGCTGCGCCAGCCAGCCGCCGAGCAGCGAGTCGACCACGAAGCGGTTGTAGGCGTTGTACGGGCTGATGGAGTAGAAGCGCAGCCAGGCGCCTTGTTGGTCTTCATGAAAGCTCGACTGGCCACGGTAGTTGGCGGCATACAGCGGCTCGAAGCGCAGCAGCGTACGCGCGGCCTCGCCGAGGGTCGGCGCCTGGGCGGCGGTGACGCCGGCCAACCCGGCCTGGGCCAGGCGGCTGAGCTGGCCCATGTGCAAACCCAGGGCAGGCTCAGCGCTCAAGGCAATGGCGGCGTGGCCCAGGTGCATGTAGCGCGGAATCGACAGGCGCGCCCCGGGTTCGGCCAGGCGCCGATTATCCAGCCCATAACGCAGCAGCAGTGGCTGCGGATCGTGGCCGAGCTGGCCGAGCGCTTCGGCCAGGGGCTGGACGAAGCCTACCGACAACTCGCCCAGGCGCACGCGCTGACGGGGCATGGCGTTACAGCCACAGGTTGAGCAGGCGGGCGCCCTGGCTGGCGTTGCCCGCCCACAAGGTGCCGGCCTCGCTGGCAAAGCCCTGGCCGCCACCGCTCTGCTCCCAGAACTGCCCACGCATGAACACGCTCATGCTGGCGGCGCCGTCGCTGGCCGCCTGGGTCAGACGTTGCCAGGCCTCCTGCTCGCTGACCTCGCCACGCTGCAACGGCAGTTCGGCCGCCGCGGCCTGGTGACGGTTGCCGCGCCAGGGCAGTTGCCAGCGCTGCTTGCCGCTGAGAAACACCGGGTTGGCGATCAGTTGCACCGACTGCCCGGCCAGCAGCCGGTAGTTGTCCGGGTACCAGCTGTCACTGCCGACCAGCACGCCCAGGCGCCCGGCGGGTGTCTGCAGCACCTGCAGCGGCTGCTGGCGGCCATGGTGGATGTAGCGGCGGGTTTCGCTGTCCGGGTAGCGCTGGTATTGCGGTTGCCCCAGCACGCTGCCGTCAGCGGCGAACACCAGGCTGCTGTTGAACAGCGGGCCGCTGCCGGCATGCAGCACGCCGTTCTTCACATAAGGGGCGGGCAGGACGATCGAGCCGGCCACCAGGGTGACCCCGAACTCCCGCGCCAGGCCGCCGAACAGCTGTTGGTAATCGGCGGCCATCTGCGCGGCCTTCATGCGCAGGCGCGCATCGCTGCGCCGGTCGTCGCCGCTGGCCGACAGCATCGCCAGGCCGTAGCGCAGCGGGTTGCTCAACTCCAGCCATTGCCAGGCCTCGCGGTCGCGGGTGGCCTGGTACAGCTCGTTCTTCTCGCCACGGGCCCACAGCCAGGTGCCGATATGTTCGGGCAGCACCACCACGGTACGGGCATTCACCAGGCCCTGGTCGCGGGCCTGCTGCAGGTACGCCGACAGTTTGCGGTGCAGGCGCGCAAGGTTCTGGTAATCGCCTGGGTACAGCAGCGGCTCCACACCCAGGAGGTTGCCGTGCTCGCCCGGCACCCCCTGGTTGAGGGCCAGCTCGATACGCAGGTCGGACAGGTAGTGGCCTTCCGGGCGTTGCAGGGTCCAGAAGCCATAGCCGCAAAGGCCGGCGATGATGACCAGCGCCAGGGCGCCGGCTAGCAGTTTTCGCATGGAGCGGTTCAGCGCAGTGGGGAAAGAGGAGGTTAGGGTAAGCCTGCTGTGCAGCAGGATCAATAAGTTGTCAGTTTCGATCATTGAGCGCATTCAAACGCCTGTTTAATGTCGGCCACAGACAAACGACGGGGCCCGCCTTCGAGGTTCCCGCATTCCGTGATCACGCCACCTGTGGAGCTTATCCATGGCCAACACCCCTTATCCGCACCTGCTGGCTCCACTCGACCTGGGCTTCACCACCTTGCGCAACCGTACGCTGATGGGCTCGATGCACACCGGGCTTGAAGAGCGCCCGGGCGGCTTCGAGCGCATGGCGGCCTACTTCGCCGAGCGTGCCCGCGGTGGTGTCGGCCTGATGGTCACCGGTGGCATCGCTCCCAACGACGAGGGCGGGGTGTATTCCGGCGCGGCCAAGCTGAGCACCGAAGCCGAAGCCGACAAGCACCGGATCGTCACCGAGGCCGTGCATGCAGCCGGTGGCAAGATCTGCCTGCAGATCCTCCACGCCGGGCGCTATGCCTACAGCCCCAAGCAGGTGGCGCCCAGTGCCATCCAGGCGCCGATCAACCCGTTCAAGCCCAAGGAGCTGGACGAGGAGGGCATCGAGAAGCAGATCGCCGACTTCGTCACCTGTGCCAGCCTGGCCCAGCGCGCCGGCTACGACGGCGTCGAAATCATGGGTTCGGAAGGCTACTTCATCAACCAGTTCCTGGCGGCCCACACCAACCACCGCAGCGACCGCTGGGGCGGCAGCTACGAGAACCGCATGCGCCTGGCGGTGGAGATCGTGCGCCGGGTCCGCGAGGCGGTAGGGCCGAACTTCATCATCATCTTCCGCCTGTCGATGCTCGACCTGGTCGAGGGCGGCAGCAACTGGGAAGAGATCGTGCTGCTGGCCAAGGCCATCGAGCAGGCCGGCGCCACCCTGATCAACACCGGTATCGGCTGGCACGAGGCGCGCATCCCGACCATCGCCACCAAAGTGCCGCGCGCGGCATTCAGCAAGGTCACCGCCAAGCTGCGCGGCGCGGTGAGCATTCCGCTGATCACCACCAACCGCATCAACACCCCTGAGGTGGCCGAGGCCGTGCTGGCCGAAGGCGACGCCGACATGGTGTCGATGGCCCGGCCGTTCCTGGCCGACCCGGACTTCGTCAACAAGGCCGCGCAAGGCCGCGGCGACGAGATCAACACCTGCATCGGCTGCAACCAGGCCTGCCTGGACCACACCTTCGGCGGCAAACTGACCAGCTGCCTGGTCAACCCGCGTGCGTGCCACGAGACCGAACTCAACTACCTGCCAGTGCTCAACGTCAAGCGCATCGCCGTGGTCGGCGCCGGCCCTGCTGGCCTGGCTGCCGCCACCGTGGCTGCCGAGCGTGGCCACCAGGTGACCCTGTTCGATGCCGCCAGCGAAATCGGCGGGCAGTTCAATGTGGCCAAGCGTGTGCCGGGTAAGGAGGAGTTCTTCGAGACCCTGCGCTACTTCCGTAACAAGGTGAAGAGCACCGGCGTCGACCTGCGGCTCGATACACGCGTCGATGTGGCGGCGTTGGTCGAGGGTGGTTTCGACGAAATCATCCTGGCCACCGGCATCGCACCGCGCACCCCGGCCATCCCTGGCATCGACAATGCCAAGGTGCTCAGTTACCTGGACGTGCTGCTGGAGCGCAAGCCGGTGGGCGAGCGGGTGGCGGTGATCGGCGCCGGCGGTATCGGTTTCGATGTGTCCGAGTACCTGGTGCACAAGGGCGTGGCCACCAGTCAGGACCGCGAGGCGTTCTGGAAGGAGTGGGGCATCGACGGCCAGTTGCAGGCCCGTGGCGGCGTGGCCGGTATCAAGGCCGAACCGCATGCCCCGGCGCGCCAGGTGTACCTGTTGCAGCGCAAGAAAACCAAGGTCGGTGACGGCCTGGGCAAGACCACCGGCTGGATCCACCGCACTGGGCTGAAGAACAAGCAGGTGCAGATGCTCAACAGCGTCGAGTACCTGAGCGTGGACGATGCCGGCTTGCATGTGCGCGTCGGTGAAGGCGAGCCGCAGTTGCTGGCGGTGGACAATATCGTCGTCTGCGCAGGGCAAGACCCGCTGCGCGAGTTGCATGAAGGGTTGTTGGCCGCGGGGCAGTCGGTGCACCTGATCGGTGGCGCGGACGTGGCTGCAGAGCTGGATGCCAAGCGTGCGATCAACCAGGGGTCGAGGTTGGCTGCCGAGCTCTGATCCATCGCAATCGCTGGGCAAGCCCGCTACCACGGGCGATCGTGGGAGCGGGCTTGCCCCGCGATGCGTTTGTCAGGGCAACTGATAAACTCGCGCCATGCCCGAGTTCTCCCTACCCCAAGCCCCCCTGCAGCGCCTCGATCTGCCCTGGCTCCAGCATGCCGGTCTGGAGGCCGCCGTCCTGCGCCTTGACCTGATCGACCCACTGATCAGCGGCAACAAATGGTTCAAGCTGCGCCACCACCTGCTCGAAGCCCGGCAGGCCGGATCACCGGGCCTGATCAGCCTGGGCGGCAACCACTCCAACCACCTGCATGCCCTGGCCGCTGCCGGCAAGCGCTTCGGCTTCGCCACCGCCGGGCTGCTGCGTGGCCATGAGCAGGACACGCCGACCGTGCGCGACCTTCGGGTGCTGGGCATGCAGTTGCACTGGCTGGGTTACGCAGGTTACCGAGATCGGCACCAGGCGGGCTTCTGGCAGCCCTGGCAGGCCCGTTATCCGGGCTGGCACTGCATCCCCGAAGGCGGCGGCGGCCCCGCCGGTGCCCGGGGCTGCGCGCTGATCGTCGAGCAGTGCCGGGCGCAACTGGCCGCGCTGGGTTGGCAGGACTACGACGCCTGGTGGCTGGCCGCCGGTACCGGCACCACCCTGGCGGGGCTGGTGCTGGCGGAGCAGGGCAGGCATGCGGTGCATGGTGCCCTGGCGGTGCCTCTGGATCACGGCGTGCCGCAAACCGTGGCGGCCCTGGCGGGGCCGTACGGATACACGCTGCATGAAGCCAGCCGTGGCGGCTTTGCCCGGATCGATGACGAGCTGTTGGCGTTCGTCGCCGATAGCGAACGGCAGGCTGGCTTACCGCTGGAAGCCTTGTACACCGGCAAGGCGCTGCTGGCCCTGCGTGACCAGGTGGCGGCCGGGCGCTTCAAGCCCGGCACCCACCTGGTGTTCCTGCACAGCGGTGGCCTGCAGGGGCGACGCGGTTACTTGTAGGGCAGCATGCGCAGCAGGGTGTTGTCGCGGCGCACGTAGTGATGATACAGCCCGGCGAGTGCGTGCAGGCCGATCAGCCAGTAGCCCCAGCTGCCGATGCGTTCATGCCAGCCTTTGATGAACTTGGCCAGGTCCGGGTCCGGCGCGACGATGGCCGGCAGCTCCAGGCCATAGAAGGGGATCGGCTTGTCGGCGGCGCTGAGGATCGCCCAGCCGGCCAGCGGCAGGCCGATCATCATCAGGTACAGCAGCAGGTGCACCAGGTGCGACAAGCCGGTCTGCCAGGCCGGTGGCTTGGGCACGATCGCTGGGGTGGGGCGTGACAGGCGCAGGGCCAGGCGCAGCCACACCAGAACGAACACGCTCAGGCCAAGCATGAAGTGCAAATCCTTCATCACATCGCGTTCGGCGCTGCCCTTGGGGAACAGGCCGCGCAGCTCGATGCAGGCGTAGACGGCGGCCAGCAGCACCAGCATCAGCCAGTGCAGGGTGATCGACAGCCGCGAGTAATGGGCGGCGGGGGTGGATGAAACCATGGTGGATCCTCGTCATCAGGTCTGGAAGGGCGCTCTTGATTGGCGCCTGCCCTCAACTTTAATCGCTGGCGTGAAAAACGGCTTGCTTCAGATCTATCAAGTGCAGCCGACATAGCGAACCAGGTGGTGGCCATGGGCCTGCGCCTGTTTTCTATCGCACAAGGATGATGTGTTCAATGAACCCCCTGATTACCGCCCCTCGGGCGGCGCTGTTCGCTTCCCTTTCCCTGCTGCTTGCCGGTTGTGAGCAAGCCCCGGCCGTCAAGACGCCGCCGGTTGCCCAGATGACCATTCCGCTGTGCGTCAACGACCAGTGCGCGGTACTGGATCAAAACGGCGCCTTTCGCGTCGGCCCCGACAACGACTACGACCTGATCTACACCCAGCCCTTCACCAATGCCTTCATTTTTGGCAAAGGCGACTACTGGAACCTGGCCAGTGGCGACGGCAAGCAGGTGCTGCGCGCCGAGCTCACCGATGAGGTCTTCCCCTTGACGCCGGGCCTGTTCGGCTTCGTGCGCGATGGCAAGTCCGGGGTGATGGACGAGCAGGGCAAGGAAGTCCTGCCGGCCGCGTTCGATAGCATTTATGTCGGTGGCGAAAATGACTTCATCGTCGTTGAGCTGGATGAGCGGCGCGGCATCCTTACGCCCAAGGGCGAGAAGGTCAGCGAAGCGGTGTTCGACTCGATGTACGTGCGCGACGATTTCACCAAGCGCGGCAACTGGGTGCTCGCCCAGAAAGGCAGTGAAAACTGGGGCTACAACCTGCAGACCAAGGTGCTGCGCAAGCTTGATTTCGACACCATTACCAGCGCGGCGGATGGTTTCCTGGTGGTCTCCCGCGAAGGGCAATCCGGTGTCGGCCTGGCCAATGCCGCAGGCGATCTGGTGATCCCGCTCGGTAAATACTGGCTGGGCACCCCGGGCGCTGGCCTGGTGGGTTACCGCGATGGCTACGACAAACCCTGTGGTTATCTCGACTACCAAGGCAAGGTGATCATCGAGGCGCAATACCAGAGCTGCGAAACCTTCGGCAAGACCGGTGCCATGGTGCAGGTGCCACGCACCGAGGAAGATCGTGGCAAGGCCGGCATGATCGGCCACGACGGCAAGTGGCTGATCCAGCCCGAATACGATTCGGTCGGTGACGCAGGCCTGGGCCTGATGGGCATGAGCGGCCATCGCCCGGGTTTCAACCATATCGGCAAGCTGCAGAACGCCTTCCTGGCGACCTACGGCACCATCGACCTGGACCAGGGCAAAGTGCTGGTTCAGCCCACCTACCAGCAGATCGGCGTGATCACCCCCAAGCGCTTTGCCTTCACCGAACTGAAGTCGCCGCGCAAGACCGTGACGTTCCTCGGCATGCCGAGCGAGACCGCCACCGTGGGCCTGATGGACGAGCAGGGCAAGGTGCTGATCAAGCCTGAGCAGTTCGTGATGCTCAAGCTGACGGCGGACGGGCACCATCTGGTGGCTTCCGAGGGCAGCACTTCGGACGCTTCGCGGGCGCTGTACGACCTCGACGGCAAGCTGCTGGTGCCGGCCAAATGGCAAGACCTGCAGGTTGACGAAGCAAGGGGTGCAATCTTCGGCTACCGGGTCGAGGGCAATGGCGACGACGCCGTGCGAACCCTGCGTGCCCTGTACCGCCTGGACGGCACCGTGGTGTTCGACACCAACCGTCTGCCGTGCGGTGCGGAGCAGGTAGTGGATGGCAAAGGCAAGGTGCTGTGGCCGCAGGATGCCCAGGCCCATTGCCCGGCGCCTGAGCCTGTGGCCGAGGCCTCCTGATCTTCCCTCGCGCCTGCCGGGCCTCTTCACGGATCAGCCGCTGAAGGGGCCTGGGCTCATCACCCAGGCAGGTGTGGCCAGCTGTCGGCCACCAGGAATACCCGCTCGACCTCTTCCCAGGCCCCGTCGGTCTGCTGCGCCATTCTGGCCAGCAGTTGCGCGGGTGCGTGGGCGTCCAGCTTCCCCAGCCATGCCTGGAACTGCGCTGCACTCAAGCAGTCCCCTGGCGCCAGGCGTGCCGGTGCCAGCCAGGCATGCCGGGGCAGGGGCTGCCAGCGCTGCGCCGGGTCGTTGGCCCAGTCTCGCCGATGCAGCCAGCCGCCACGCAGGTGTTCGGGGTTGCTGCCGGAGGGCGGTCGGGCTGCCGGGCCTGCCAAGGGATAGAACATATAACCGCCCAGCCACAGGTGTGCCTGCACCTGGTCCACGCCCAGCGCGTCGAGCACCTGACGACTGTGCGGGCCACTCGACATGGGCAACTGGTGGTGCGCCAGGTGCGCCAGTTTCTGTCCCAGCCGGTCATGACAGCCAGGCCCAAGCCAGTCGGCCGGATCGCTGCCATCACCCGTACTGGGCCCCAGGTAAAGCTTGATTGCCAGCTCCAGGTGATGATCGCCTTCGCGGTCGCGCAGCAGGATATCCAGCTCGCCCAGGGTGTGTCCGCCATCGCGGATCGCCAGGTTGGCCGCCAGCAGCTCGATGCCCGGCGCCTGGCGCAAGGCGAACTGCCACAGCGCTTCGTAATACAGCCCCAGCCGACGGCTGCTCAGGCGTGCCAGCCCTTCTAGCAATGGCGCCGGGGCCTGGTCGAGTGCGCGCAGCCAGTCGCCCAGGCGCGCCGGGTCGTCGGCCCAGCCGCTGGCGTGGAGCGGGTGGCGCTGTGGCTGCGGGGTGTCTTGCAACAGTGGCGGCGACAGGATCGTCCAGGCCAGGTCGCGCACTGCGGGGTGGCGCAACTGGCGGGGCAGGGGGGCGAGGTCGGCGAAGGGCATCATCCCGCGAGCATAGCCGGTTTGCCGCTGCCCGGTGCTTTCGCCCATAATCCCGGCATAGTCACCCCGCCGCAGAGCCTTGCAGGAGCACCATGGAGCAATTTCGCAATATCGGTATCATCGGACGCCTTGGCAGCTCCCAGGTGCTCGACACCATTCGCCGACTGAAAAAATTCCTCCTCGAGCGCCACCTGCACGTGATCCTCGAGGACACCATCGCCGAAGTGCTGCCCGGCCACGGCCTGCAAACCTCCACCCGCAAGCTGCTGGGCGAGGTGTGCGACCTGGTCATCGTGGTCGGTGGCGACGGCAGCCTGCTTGGCGCCGCCCGCGCCCTGGCTCGGCACAACATTCCGGTGCTGGGCATCAACCGCGGCAACCTGGGTTTCCTCACCGATATCCGCCCCGATGAGCTGGAGCAGAAAGTCGCCGAAGTGCTCGACGGCCACTACCTGGTAGAGAACCGCTTCCTGCTGCAGGCCGAGGTGCGCCGCCACCACGAGGCCATCGGCCAGGGCGATGCGCTCAACGACGTGGTGCTGCACCCGGGCAAATCGACGCGGATGATCGAGTTCGAAATCTACATCGACGGCCAGTTCGTCTGCAGCCAGAAGGCCGACGGCCTGATCGTCGCCACCCCCACCGGTTCCACGGCCTATGCGCTGTCCGCCGGCGGGCCGATCATGCACCCCAAGCTCGACGCCATCGTCATCGTGCCGATGTACCCGCACACGCTGTCGGGCCGGCCGATCGTGGTGGATGGCAACAGCGAGCTGAAGATCGTGGTGTCCAACGACCTGCAGATCTACCCGCAGGTCTCCTGTGATGGCCAGAACCACTTCACCTGCGCCCCCGGCGACACCATCACGGTGAGCAAGAAGCCGCAGAAGCTGCGCCTGATCCATCCGCTCGACCACAACTACTACGAGGTCTGCCGCACCAAGCTTGGCTGGGGCAGCCGCCTGGGGGGCAGGGACGACTGATGCTCGATCCGGCGCGCAGTTTCGACATCATCGGTGACGTGCACGGTTGTGCGCTCACCCTCGAGCGCCTGCTCGACGCCCTCGGTTACAAACGCATCGGCGGTGTCTGGCGGCACCCACGGCGCCAGGCGCTGTTCCTCGGCGATATCGTCGACCGCGGCCCGCGCATTCGCGAAGCGCTGCACATCGTCCACGACATGGTCGAGGCCGGCCAGGCTTTCTGCATCATGGGCAACCACGAATACAACGCCCTGGGCTGGGTCACGCCGGCCCTGCCGGGCAGTGGCAAGGCCTACGTGCGCGAACACACGCCACGGCATGCCCGGCTGATCGACGAAACCCTCACCCAGTTCGCCCAGCACCCCGGCGACTGGCACGACTTCATCCAGTGGTTCTACGAGCTGCCGTTGTTCGTCGACGCCGGGCGTTTCCGCCTGGTGCACGCCTGCTGGGACCCGCAGTTGATCGAACCGCTGCGTAAGCAGTACCCCAACGGCTGTATCGACGAGCACTTCGTGCAGGCCTCGGCAGTGTCCGGCAGTTTTGCCGCGACCGTGTGCAATCGCCTGCTGCGCGGCACCGATATGCGCCTGCCGGACGGCCTGACGCTGACCGGCGGCGATGGCCTGACCCGCGCCTTCTTCCGCACCAAGTTCTGGGAAGAAGACCCGCAGACCTACGGCGATATCGTCTTCCAGCCCGACGCGTTGCCCGACGAGGTGGCGCGTGCGCCGCTCAGCCATCACCAGAAGAACGCCCTGTTGCGCTATACCGAGGACGAACCGCTGCTGTTCGTTGGCCACTACTGGCGCAGCGGCCGCCCGGCGCCGATCCGCGGCAACCTGGCCTGTCTGGACTACAGTGCCGTGCTGTACGGCAAGCTGGCCGCCTACCGGCTGGATGACGAAACCCGCATCGACCCGCACAAGTTTGTCTGGGTCGACGTCGAACGCCCACAGGCCAATCAATGAACGTGATCGAAGTGCTGCGCCTGCCGCTGGCGGTCGACCTCAGCGGTTTCGTCGCCCTGCTGCGGCGCCTGCAGGTGCCGCACCGGGTGGTCGAGGAGGGCGGGGAGCAGGTGCTGTGGGTGCCGCCGGCGATTGCCGAGGATGTTCGCGAGCTGTACACGCGCTACCCCGACGGCAATGCCGACCTGCAAGCCATCCCGGAGCCAGCGCAAGGCAGCTTGCCTGCGCCTGTGCCCTCCTTGAAAGAACAGGCCATCGCCTGCAAGGTCACCGCCAGCGTGCTGTTCCTGTGCCTGGTGGTCGCCGGCCTGACCGGCCTGGGCGACAACCTGACCACCATCGCCTGGTTCACCTTCCTGCCCTTCCAGGTGCAGGGCGAGTACCTGTATTTCACCCCGCTGCTGCAGGCGCTCGGCGAAGGCCAGTGGTGGCGCCTGGTGTCGCCCATGCTGCTGCACTTCGGCGTGCTGCACCTGGCGATGAACGGGATGTGGTACTGGGAGCTGGGCAAGCGCATCGAACTGCGCCAGGGCCCGTGGATGCTGCTGTCTTTGACCCTGCTGTTCAGCCTGGTGTCCAACCTGGCCCAGCACTTCACCAGCGGGCCGAGCCTGTTCGGCGGCTTGTCCGGCGTGCTGTACGGCTTGCTCGGGCATGTCTGGCTGTACCAGAAGCTGGCGCCCAACCCGCAATTCAGCCTGCCCCGGGGCGTGCTGGCGATGATGCTGATCTGGCTGCTGGTGTGCCTGAGCGGTGTGGTGGGGCAGCTCGGCTTCGGCCAGATCGCCAACGCCGCCCACGTGGGCGGGTTGCTCATCGGTTGCCTGACGGGGCTCTTGGGTGGATGGCTCGCCCGGCGTAAACTGTCCGCCTGACTGAGGAGACACCATGTCCACGTTCGCGCAAATGATCGAAAACATCACCCCCGAGATCTACGAAAGCCTGAAAACGGCCGTCGAAATCGGCAAATGGTCCGATGGCCGCAAGCTCACCGCCGAGCAGAAAGAACTGTCGCTGCAGGCCGTGATCGCCTGGGAAATCCAGAACCTGCCCGAAGACCAGCGCACCGGCTACATGGGCCCGCAAGAGTGCGCATCGAAGTCCGCGCCGATCGCCAACATCCTGTTCAAGTCGGACTCGGTACATTGATCGAACTCGCTCGTGGCTCTTTGAGCAAGATGGCGGTGCGTCTGGAAGCACCGGTCGTTCAATACAGTTTCCGCCTGGACGACACCCAGGTGCCGGTGAACCCGCTGATCGGTCAGTCGATCCGCCTGGAGTACCTCGGCGCCATCCACTGCACCTACTGCGGCAAGCGCACCAAGACCAGCTTCAGTCAGGGTTACTGCTACCCCTGCATGACCAAGCTGGCCCAGTGCGACGTGTGCATCATGGCCCCGGAAAAATGCCACTACGACGCTGGCACCTGCCGCGAGCCATCGTGGGGCGAGCAGTTCTGCATGACCGACCACGTGGTGTACCTGGCCAACTCGTCGGGCATCAAGGTCGGCATCACCCGTGCCACCCAGCTGCCCACCCGCTGGCTCGACCAGGGCGCCAGCCAGGCGCTGCCGATCATGCGCGTGGCCACCCGGCAACAGTCCGGGCTGGTCGAAGACATCCTGCGCAGCCAGGTGCCGGACCGCACCAACTGGCGTGCATTGCTCAAGGGCGATGCCGAGGTGCTCGATCTGGTGGCCATCCGCGAACAGATTTTCGACGCCTGCGCCGACGGTATCCGTGGGCTGCAGGAGCGCTTTGGCCTGCAGGCCATCCAGCCGCTGCCCGACGCCGAGGTGGTGCAGATGCGCTACCCGGTCGAGGCTTACCCGAAAAAGATCGTCAGCTTCAACCTCGACAAGGACCCGGTCGTGGAGGGCACGCTGCTGGGCATCAAGGGCCAGTACCTGATCTTCGACACCGGCGTGATCAACATTCGCAAGTACACGGCCTATCAACTGGCCGTGCTCCAGTAAAGGATCGTCACCATGCGTACCGAACAACCGCAAGTGATCTACCTCAAGGACTATCAGGCCCCCGAGTACCTGATCGACGAGACGCACCTGACCTTCGAGCTGTTCGAGGACCACACGCTGGTGCACGCGCAACTGGTCATGCGCCGCAACCCCGAGCGTGGCGCGGGCTTGCCGCCACTGGTGCTCGATGGCCAACAGTTGGAGTTGCTGCGCGCTTTGCTGGATGACCAGGAACTGCAAGCGGGCGACTACCAGCTCGATGACAGCAGCCTGACCCTGCAGCCGAAAAGCGAGCGCTTCACCCTCGACACCAGCGTGAAGATCCACCCGGAAAGCAACACCGCGCTGGAAGGCCTGTACAAGTCCGGCAAGATGTTCTGCACCCAGTGCGAGGCCGAGGGTTTCCGCAAAATCACCTACTACCTCGACCGGCCGGACGTGATGAGCGTCTTCACCACCACGGTGATCGCCGAGAAGCATCGCTACCCGGTGCTGCTGTCCAACGGCAACCCGATCGGCAGCGGGCCGGCCGAAGACGGCCGCCACTGGGCCACCTGGGAAGACCCGTTCAAGAAACCGGCCTACCTGTTCGCCCTGGTGGCGGGTGATCTTTGGTGCGTCGAGGACTCCTTTACCCGCCAATCGGGTCGCGACGTGGCGCTGCGCATCTATGTCGAGCCGGAAAACCTCGACAAGTGCGACCACGCCATGGTCAGCCTGAAGAAGTCCATGCGCTGGGACGAAGAGGTCTATGGCCGTGAATACGACCTGGACATCTTCATGATCGTCGCGGTCAACGACTTCAACATGGGCGCCATGGAAAACAAGGGCCTGAACATCTTCAACTCCAGCTGTGTGCTGGCCCGTGCCGAGACCGCCACCGACGCTGCCCACCAGCGCGTCGAAGGCGTGGTCGCCCACGAGTACTTCCACAACTGGTCGGGCAACCGCGTGACCTGTCGCGACTGGTTCCAGCTGTCGCTCAAGGAAGGCTTCACGGTGTACCGCGATGCCGAGTTCAGCGCCGACATGAACTCGCGCACGGTCAAGCGCATCGAGGACGTCGCCTACCTGCGCACCCATCAGTTCGCCGAAGACGCCGGCCCCATGGCCCACCCGATCCGCCCGGACAGCTTCATCGAGATCTCCAACTTCTACACCCTGACGGTGTACGAGAAGGGCGCCGAGGTGGTCGGCATGGTCCACACCCTGCTGGGGGCCGAGGGCTTCCGCAAAGGCAGCGACCTGTATTTCGAGCGCCATGACGGCCAGGCGGTGACCACCGACGACTTCATCAAGGCCATGGAAGACGCCAACGGCGTCGACCTGAGCCAGTTCAAGCGTTGGTACAGCCAGGCCGGCACCCCGCGCCTGGAAGTCAGCGAGGCTTACGATGCCGCTGCGCAGCGCTACAGCCTGACCTTCCGCCAGAGTTGCCCGCCGACCCCAGGGCAGGTCGAGAAGCTGCCGTTCGTGATCCCGGTGGCACTGGGCCTGCTGGACGCCGAAGGCAATGACCTGCCACTGCGCCTGGCCGGCGAAAGCGCCACCAGCGGCACCAGCCGCGTGCTGTCGGTGACCGAAGCCGAGCAGACCTTCACCTTCGAAGGTATCGCCAGCAAGCCGCTGCCCTCGTTGCTGCGTGGCTTCAGCGCCCCGGTCAAGCTGAGCTTCCCCTACGACCGCGACCAGCTGATGTTCCTCATGCAGCACGACAGCGACGGCTTCAACCGCTGGGAAGCGGGGCAGCAGCTGGCGGTACAGGTGCTGCAGGAACTGATCGGCCAGCACCAGCGTGGCGAAGCGCTCACGCTTGACCAGCGCCTGATCAGCGCACTGGGTACCGTGGTCGGCAATGAGTCGCTGGACCCTGCCATGGTCGCCGAGATGCTCTCGCTGCCGGGCGAGGCCTACCTCACCGAGATCAGCCAGGTGGCCGATGTGGACGCCATCCATGCGGCCCGCGAGTTTGCCCGCCAGCAGATCGCCGCGCAGTTGTTCGACGCCCTGTGGGCCCGTTACCAGGCCAACCGCGAAGTGTCGCGCAAGACCCCTTACGTCGCCTCTGCCGAGCACTTCGCGCGCCGCAGCCTGCAGAACATTGCGCTGTCGTACCTGATGTTGAGCGGCAAGCCGCAGGTTGTGCAAGCGACCCTGGAGCAGTTCGATCAGTGCGACAACATGACCGAGCGCCTCACCGCCCTGGCGGTGCTGGTCAACTCGCCGTTCGAGGCTGAGCGGGCCAAGGCCCTGGAAACCTTCGCCGAGCACTTCAAGGACAACCCGCTGGTCATGGACCAGTGGTTCAGCGTACAGGCGGCAAGTGCCTTGCCGGGCGGGCTGGCGCGGGTCAAGGCGCTGATGCAGCACCCGGCCTTCACCTTGAAGAACCCGAACAAGGTGCGGGCACTGGTCGGTGCTTTCGCCGGGCAGAACCTGGTCAACTTCCATGCCGCTGACGGTTCGGGTTATCGCTTCCTGGCGGACCTGGTGATCGAGCTCAATGCACTGAACCCGCAGATCGCTTCGCGCCAATTGGCGCCGCTGACCCGCTGGCGCAAGTATGACGATAAACGTCAGGCGCTGATGAAGGGTGAGCTGGAGCGGATTCTGGCTTCGGGCGCGCTGTCCAGTGATGTGTATGAGGTGGTGAGCAAGAGCCTGGCGTAATCCTGGTTCTGCTCTATCGCGGGGCAAGCCCGCTCCCACGGTGATCGGCGTGGGAGCGGGCTTGCCCCGCGATGTTTTTGCCGGTTAACAAAACATAACGTCCCGCTCGTTGTTTTCTGTCGGATTACCCCGATAGGATGGCCCGAAGCTATTCCAGGGCTCTGGAACAGGGTTTCTCGGCACCTGGCAATAGATTGACCCAGCACAAGAACACAAAAGGGGCAGTCATGAGAGAGCGGATCACGGCACGGGGCCGGCACGGCGCCTGGCCATTGGCAGCCAGCGCGATGCTGGCGCTGGCACTGGCGGCATGGGCGGGCAGCGTCGATGCGGCGGTGGCCGCCGAGGAATACTCGGTCGAGTCGGCCAAGGCCAGCCAGAGCCTGTTGATCGGTGCCACCCACGCAGGCAAGCGCCTGGTGGTGGTCGGCGATCGCGGCCATATCCTGTTCTCCGACGACCAGGGCAAGACCTGGACCCAGGCCCGGGTACCCACCCGGCAACTGCTCACCGCCGTGTTCTTCCTCGATGACAAGCGCGGCTGGGCTGTTGGCCATGACGCGCAGATCCTCGCCAGCAGCGACGGCGGCGCGACCTGGAGCAAGCAGTTCGAAGACCGCTCCCGCGAAGCCCCGCTGCTCGATGTGCGCATGCTCGACCCGCAACAGGGTTATGCCGTCGGTGCCTATGGCACGGTGCTCGAAACCCTCGACGGTGGCCAGCACTGGCAAGACGTCGGCGAGCGCCTGGACAACCCCGATCAATTGCACCTCAACGCCATCACCTTGGTGAAAGGCGCCGGCCTGTTCATCGTCGGCGAACAAGGCAGCATGTTCCGCTCCAGCGACAACGGCCAGAGCTGGTCGAAAGTCGAAAGCCCCTACGAGGGCTCGTTGTTCGGCGTGATCGGTACCGCCCAGCCCAACACCCTGCTGGCTTACGGCCTGCGCGGCAACCTGTTCCGCTCCACCGATTTCGGTGACAGCTGGCAGCCGATCGAGCTTCGGGCCGAACGTGGCCCGCTCGAATTCAGCCTGGCAAGCGCTACGCTTCTCGAGGACGGCAGCGTGGTACTGGTCGGTAACAGCGGCAGCGTGCTGCGCAGCCATGACGACGGGCAGAGCTTCAGCGTGCGCAACCGCGCCGACCGCGTCGCCCTGGCCGGGGTCAGCGGCCTTGCCGGCGGCGGCCTGCTGCTGGTAGGGCAGGGCGGTGTGCACCTGGCATCGGCCGACGGCACCCAGGAGGTGCGCCCATGACCAGCCGGGAGAGCTTCGACATGCAGCACAAGGACAAGGCCACCCTGCTGGAACGCCTGATCTTCAACAACCGCCCCATGGTCATCGCCATCTGCGTGCTGGTGAGCCTGTTCCTGTTCTGGCAGGCCACGCAGATCCGCCCGTCCACCAGTTTCGAAAAGATGATCCCGCTGCAGCACCCCTTCATCGAGCAGATGATGGAGCACCGCAACGACCTGGCCAACCTCGGCAACACCGTGCGCATCTCGGTCGAGGCGGTCAACGGCGACATCTTCGACAAGGACTACATGGAAACGCTGCGGCAGATCCATGACGAGGTGTTCTACATCCCCGGCGTCGACCGCGCCGGCCTCAAGTCGTTGTGGAGCCCCAGCGTGCGCTGGAGCGAAGTCACCGAAGAGGGCTTCTCCGGCGGCGAGGTGATCCCCAACACCTACAACGGCTCGCAGGGCAGCCTCGACACCCTGCGCGACAACGTGCTCAAATCCGGCCAGGTCGGGCGCCTGGTGGCCAACAACTTCAAGTCCAGCATCGTCGACATTCCGTTGCTGGAGAGCTTCCCCGACCCCCAGGACCCAGGCAAGCAGGTCAAGCTCGACTACCAGCAGTTCTCCCATCAGCTGGAAGAAAAGATCCGCGACAAGTTCCAGGCGCAAAACCCTAACGTCAAGATCCACATCGTCGGCTTCGCCAAGAAGGTCGGTGACCTGATCGACGGGCTGGTGATGGTGGCGATGTTCTTCGGCATCGCGCTGGTGATCACCTGGGCGCTGCTGTACTGGTTCACCTGGTGCATCCGCAGCACCATCGCCGTGCTGATCACCACCCTGGTGGCGGTGGTCTGGCAGTTGGGGCTGATGCATGCGGTGGGCTTCGGGCTCGATCCGTATTCGATGCTCGTGCCGTTCCTGATCTTCGCCATCGGCATCTCCCACGGGGTGCAGAAGATCAACGGCATCGCCTTGCAGTCCAGTGACGCCGACAATGCCCTGACCGCAGCCCGGCGTACCTTCCGCCAGTTGTTCCTGCCGGGGATGATCGCCATCCTGGCCGACGCCGTGGGCTTCATCACCTTGCTGATCATCGATATCGGGGTGATTCGCGAGCTGGCCATCGGCGCCTCGATCGGCGTGGCGGTGATCGTCTTCACCAACCTGATCCTGCTGCCCGTGGCCATCAGCTATGTCGGCATCAGCCAGAAGGCCATTGCCCGCAGCAAGAAGGATGCTACCCGCGAGCACCCGTTCTGGCGCCTGCTGGCCAACTTCGCCAGCCCCAAAGTGGCGCCGGTGTCCATCGTGCTGGCACTGCTGGCCTTCGCCGGCGGCCTCTGGTACAGCCAGAACCTGAAGATCGGCGACCTCGACCAAGGTGCCCCGGAGCTGCGCCCCGACTCGCGCTACAACCAGGACAACCGCTTCATCATCAGCAACTACTCGACCAGTTCCGACGTGCTGGTGATCATGGTCAAGACCCCGGCCGAGAGCTGCTCGATTCACTCGACCATGGCGCCCATCGACGAGTTGATGTGGACCATGGACAACACCCCGGGCGTGCAATCGACCATCTCCCTGGTGACCGTGTCCAAACAGGTCATCAAGGGCATGAACGAGGGCAGCCTGAAGTGGGAGACGCTGTCGCGTAACCCGGGCATCCTCAACAACTCCATCGCCCGTGCCGACGGCCTGTACAACGGCGACTGCTCGCTGGCACCGGTGCTGGTGTTCCTCAACGACCACAAGGCCGAAACCCTGGAGCGGGTCACCGCCGCAGCCAAGGCCTTTGCCGACAGCCACAACAAGGACGGCCTGCAGTTCCTCCTGGCGGCGGGTAACGCCGGTATCGAGGCAGCGACCAACGAAGTGATCAAGTCGGCCGAGCTGACCATCCTGATCCTGGTCTACCTGTGCGTGGCGGTGATGTGCATGATCACCTTCCGCTCCTTTGCCGCCACCCTGTGCATCGTGCTGCCACTGGTGCTCACCTCGGTGCTGGGCAACGCGCTGATGGCGTTCATGGGTATTGGCGTGAAGGTCGCCACGCTGCCGGTGGTGGCGCTGGGTGTGGGGATCGGCGTGGACTACGGCATCTACATCTACAGCCGTCTGGAAAGCTTCCTGCGCGCAGGCCTGCCACTGCAAGAGGCCTACTACCAGACGCTGCGCTCCACCGGCAAGGCAGTGCTGTTCACCGGCCTGTGCCTGGCCATCGGCGTGTGCACCTGGATCTTCTCGGCCATCAAGTTCCAGGCCGACATGGGCCTGATGCTGACCTTCATGCTGCTGTGGAACATGTTCGGCGCACTGTGGCTGCTGCCGGCGCTGGCGCGGTTCCTGATCAAGCCGGAGAAGCTGGCGGGCAAGGAGGGCGGGTCGATCTTCGCCCACTGATCCTCAGCATGGGGCCGCTCTGCGGCCCACTCGCCGGCAAGCCGGCTCCCACAGGTGAAGATGGCGCGATCTCTGTGGG